>MKSX01000007.1 GCA_001897445.1 Alphaproteobacteria bacterium 33-17
AACAAATATGAAAACCCAAACAAAATATCTTTATTTTTATCTTTTAAATTTAGAGATGTTGCTTGTGCCTGCTATTAAATCGACCCAGTTTATTTGGATTGAATGTCTTTTATGAGTAGCCTTAGCATTATCAGGCATTGTACTTGCATTAGCAATTCTTTGATTATCTAGATTATTACGTCCACCTAAAACATATTCAAATATAAACTTGCCTAATGTAGTTGTTGTTGCATAACTACGCTTTTCAAAACCAAAATAACTAATAACAACTGCTGCTAACGAAGATATAGTATTTCTTACGGCATTATTATCAAATATTATTAAGCTTGGTGCAAGGGCTTTAAGACCTTTATTGAGCAGTTTCCCTATACAAATTCTTCTTGTCCATGTGAAGCCTACTTTTAATAAATTTGTAAGACTAAAATATGATTTAGTCTTACGGTTAATATTCATCTTGGAAGGAGAAGGATTAATGTCTGTGTCCTTCAATGGTACAAGAGTCTTATTATTTTTTCTTTCTCTAATATTATCACGATATAATAAAGCTTCAGAAGCATCCGCATTCAAATAAGAAAATATTTGATATTGAAGTTCAGTAGGTAAATTATCTATTAGATTAAATTCTGGGCTTGCGCTTGTAAAAGGAATTGCAAAATTACGAGAATTTTTGATTCCATTAACAAAATCGTATGATTCAACTTTATTAGAACGTTTTTGTAAATTTAATTTGGCAGTTTTATTAAACTGAAGTATTATTTCTCTCGCTTTTATACAAGGCACATTTAATTGTCTCATTTTTTTTAAAAAATCAGATATGTTTACTTGATAATTGTTACAAATTTCTCCTTGCAAAGCTGTATAATCGTCTTTTTCAATGTTCGCCTGTTCGCATATAATGTTTAAAATATCGAATTCACCTCTTTCTTTTAAAGAATCTATTTTGTAATAATCATCTCTAGTCAAATGATGATTTATTAAATTACGCTTATCCCTATCTGATGTTTTTTGCCAAAGAAGGTCAGTTATATGTTTATGTCCTTTTTTCATTGCTTCCACTATTGGCAATTCACCAATACTGATATTAGCGTTATTGTTTAGAAGGTATTGAACTATTTTTAAATCACCATATAGAGCAGCAATATATAAAACTGTATGACCGTATTGGTCTAAAGCGTTAATGTTAGCTCCTTTTTCTATCAGATATTCAACTACCTCTAAATAACCATTTGTTGCAGCAGTATGTAAAGAGGTATTAAGATGCTCTCTTTTTATATTTAGAGAAGTATGATTTTCAACAAGATGTTTTACTATCTCTAAATGTCCCTTATATGCAGCGTAATGGAGTACGGTATGATTGTATTTATTTTCATTAACCTTTGCATCCATTTTAATCAGATACATTAATATCTCTAAATTTCCTCTATCACCCCCCTCATGAAGTGGCGTCGATTGAGATTTACATTTAGCATTAATATTAGCCCCATTTTCAACTAAATACTTTATTAACGGAAAATTCTTACGTAATACAGCGTTGTGTAAGGGCGTCTTCCCATAATTATCTGCGGTGTTGATATTGGCACCATTTTTAACAAGATATTTTACTATCTTCAAATGTCCATTAATTGATGCATTATATAAAGCTGTTTTATGTGTTTTAGCTTCCTCTTGATGAATATTAATTCCATTTTCAACAAGATATTTTACGACTTCAAAATGACCACCAAGTGCCGCTTCATGTAAAGATGTTCTGTCATGTACATCTTTAACGTTAATATCAGCGCCATTCTCCTTTATATATTTTACTATTTCCAAATGTCCACGTCCAGCAGCTAAAGATACTACGGAGGTGTTATTAGATGCAATAGCATTTATATTAGCACCATTTTCGATTAGGTACTTTAGTACCTCTAAATGTCCTTTTAGAGCAGCCCCATGTAAAGGGGTAAAATTAAAAAATTCAATAGCATTCACATTTGCACCATTTTCAACAAGATATCGTACTACTGGTAAATGCCCCCTTATTGCCGCATCATGTAAAGGAGTTGAATAGTAATAATCTTGAGAATTAGGATCGATACCCTTTTCTATTAAGTACTTAACTGCCTCAATATTTCCTTGATAAGCTGATAAATGTATTAATTTATTATGGTTTTCTGAAATTACATCTAATTCATTTTGTGGAAGAGATCTTATAACTCTTTCAAGCTCTAAGAAATCTTTATCCCATAAATCCTTGTTATTTAAAACTATTAACAATTCTGAATATCTATAAGCTTCAATATCTTCTTGCTTCATTTAATGACCCGTATTTAAATTAAGCTAATTATAATAATAAATGGTTAATTCGTCAAGGTTTACAGAAATTTAATTAATTTACAGTAAGAATAAGGCGTAATTTGCAATAATCACATATAATCAACTTCATGATGATAATGTTCTTTGTGAAGATCTGTTAATTCTTGAAAATGAGCGCTAAATGGTTCGTCGTAATAATTAATACCCGTAATATTATGTTGTTCTAGGTATTGATTCATAGCTTTGTCAGACCATGTCCACCATATATTATTATAATCTTCTTTATTAATAAAATATATTTTCCCTGAAATCTTACAATCATCTGCCAAATTTATATTACATGTATCCTGTATAAAAATATAATTCGCATTTATTTTTCCTGAAGGAATTGATACTTTATTTTGTAACATTAAAGTACCAACGGTAATATTTGCATAATCAAATACAATCAATCCATAATGAGACATAGAGGATTGACCAAACGAATAAAGATTAAAACTTATTGAATAAAAAATATTTGTTTCCGCACAGGGCATAATAACCTTTCAATATTAATTTATATTAATAAATAATTAATATAAATTATCAAAATTGTCAAATATCATAATTATAAAAACTTCATAAAGCCAAAGTAGTGTGAAAATTTTTGTTATATTTCAATAACTTAGCAACAAATGATAAATAATATTTATTAATAAATAGTTAATATATGTTGCAATTTGGTTAACGATGCTTATAATATCATATACTTTAAAAATGGAGTCCATAATGAAACAAGAAGAACTATTAAAAGTTTTAAATGATTTTGATGATATTAACCAGCCAGTTTATGAGTTAAACAATCTAGTTAAGTTATTAAAATTAGAGCAACTTAATGCAAAATCAAGCAATAGGGAATATGCATTAATTCATATAGCAGCTCGTCAAGGATGTATTCAAACAGTCCAGTATTTACTGGATAAAGGTATAAATATTGATATCGCAACAAATTGTGGAGAGACACCATTACACATTGCTGCTGAATATGGTAATTTTAATATGGTAAAATATCTTATTGAAAATAGAGCCGTCGTTAATGCTAAGGATTGGAATGGAGAAACTCCATTACATTGGGCTTGCAAAAGTTGTAATATAAAAGTAGTAAAATACCTTATTGATAAAGGGGCTGATGTAAATGCTGCTGATGATTCTGATTATATACCTTTACATGAAGCAGCAAGAAATGGAAATTTAGAGGTAGTAGCTCATCTTATTAGCAAGGGTTCGATAGTTAATCCTGATAATGCACCTGATACACCTTTATTTAGAGCAATGGAAGAAGGTAATGCTGAGATAGTAAACCATCTTATAGAAAAAGGGGTTGATGTTAATGAATATAATTATCTTTTGGGATTACCCTTAACGTATTCAATAAGATTAGGAAATAAAAATCTTGTAAATATTATTTCACCTAAAACGTCGGAAAATATAAAAATAGAAGTATTTGAATCTTTTCGTGATAAGCTAGACTCATTAAAAAAGAAAAATTCATTTGATGTTTTAGATATTGTTTATGAACATTTTGAAATCAACAAAGATATTTATACAGAACTTTATAGCGAAATATATAATAAATATAATGTAAATGTATCCCAGTTATTAAAAGAATTGAAGGAAGATGATGTAAGCTATGAGGATATCACTAAGCTTATAAAAGACTTTATAGGTACTATAAAGTTAAATACAGATAAAAACTCTTTAAGAATAAATATGTTTAGTTTTATAAGCTCAATAATAACAGCTAGAGAATTTGCATTTATATTTGCAGGTGATGTTCCAAAAGATAATATTATAACTAATTTACCTCGTGAAATACAATCTCATATACTTTCATATTTAAATGTGGATGGTGGTGAAACATTATCATATCTTGATAAAGTAAAAAGAAATAGAGCTGGTTATAATAAGGAGTTATAATTATTAATACCCTCCACTTGGTTACCTATTAATTCTAATTTCAATCCCCTATAAGTCTTAATTAGGGGATTTTTTTATTCAACTTTCACCTCTTTTAGCTTTGCTACTTTTAACATAATCTATACCTTATATTACTTTTTAAATTATAACAGTTCTGAAAATTCAGATGCTAATTTGTATTTTCTATTTTTTTTAGAGGATCCTACTATTTCTAAAAAACCACTTTGCACCCAATCTAGGCATATTTTAGAACTTGTTCTAGGTTTAAAACCAAACAACTCCCCTATTTGCGAACTACTAATTATTTCATATTCCTGAAACAAGCTGAGTATCTTTCTCTGCCTGGGGTCTAATTTTTTTAATAAATGACTATTATCTGGCAAATTCTGTATTTTTGCATCTTGCATATGTTTAAGAACCTTCTTAAATGATGCTTCCATACCTTCTATAAAATATTCTACCCATTTAGTAATATCTGCTTCTGCTCTACCGAAATAGTAATTATGCGATTCACCTATGCTAATAGCTTCATAATATGCGCCTAAATTTCGTGCATAGTATTCTTCTAATGAATATAACCCTTTTAAATCATAGCCTCCCATATGAAGTATTAAGGTAGTGAGCAATCTTGCCGTTCTTCCATTGCCATCATAATATGGGTGTATAGTTGCAAACTGATAATGTGAAACTGCAGCAATTACCGGGCAAGGCAAATCGCAGGTATTAATCCATTCTACCAGATCTTTCATTAATATGGGGACATCATTTGCTTCTGGAGGCATATATATAATTGACTTTGTCCTTCCATCACGAATAACATTTTGACCATCCCTATATTCTGTAGGGGAAATTTTAGTTTTCCCATTAGACATTACCAAACTATGCAGAGTCTTTATTAGTTTTTCTGTAATTCTTGTATTTGATGCGGCATATTTCTCTACTTGGTTAAGCGCAGCATAATAACCTAAAACTTCATTTTCCTCCCTCTCTCTTCCGGGAAAATGCCCATCAAATTTAATAACTGTTTCAATTTGTGCTGGTTCTAATTGGTTGCCCTCTATCATTGTCGAAAAATGAGTAGTGTATAATTTGGCAGTTTCTCGTAATGTCGTTAGTATAGTCGGGGTAATAGGTAAATGTATAATTCTCTCCTTAACTGATTCTATGCTTATCAATAAATTCAATATGTTAGGGGTTAATTTGAAATTGGGAGTAAAGTTTATCGGCATAATATCAGCAATTTATCGGTATTAATTATTATTTAATAATGCCGATAAATTGCCGATAAGTCAAGATATTATCTATAATACCCGTATATGTACCCATAAATACCTATAAATTCTTAATTTCTAAATTGATTAAGAAAAGATAGTGCCATAACTTTTCTTAATGGGTTTTATTGCGTAAAGTTAAGTTGGGATATATAACGTACCTTATCTATTATCTATCCCAAACACGAACTGTCCATTTTTGCACCTTTTTATAGAATTATTTGATTACTCTTCATCCCCACCAATATTCTTTTACTATATTATCATCAATATTGGTATAGATGTGTCTAGCATCGCTGGGCTTCAATAATTCTAGCGTTAGAAGTTCAATTTTAATGGTTTCTGAGATGATTATCGTAATTTTGATTATATTTTTTCCATATCGTTAATTAGATACCAAAGTTTTATCAATGCTTCATTTCTAGCTCTAAATGAGGCATAGGTATTTTGTTTTTCCGTATCTACAATGTGCGTTGCAAATACAATGCGGCGGTTTTCTTTTTCAATATATCCTACAAACCATCCATGCTGAAATTCAGTTTTATTGCCATTTATATCTAGTAATATACCATTACCTGTCTTTCCATAAAGATTCCACCCTCCTGGCATTTCTTGGATAAACATAATTTTTTTAGTTTTTTCATAAGATTTTTGACTTATAGGAAATTTACGATCTATTAATTTTTGTAAAAAATGAGTTTGTTCCTCTGGTGAAATTTTAAGAGAGCTTGAAACCCAGGCATCTGCTACACCACCTGAGAGATCCATATTGCCGTACGAAAATTTCGTTACGTAATCCTGAAATTTTTCTATACCAAGTTTAGTAGTTAAAATCCGTGAATACCACAAGCAACTATCCCTTATCCAAGTGCGAGGATTATGATTACCATTACACACATTTATATAAGGATCTGTTTTAGGTGGTAGGGACCAAGATGGATTACTTTCACTTTTAAGAATTCCAGAATCAAACCCAATTATACTTAACGCAATCTTAAAGGTAGATTGAGGAGGATAAGGTTTATTACAGTCACCTTCTTTTTGGATAATTTCATTATTTTCTTTAGTTACAAAACAAATTTCTGAAGCTAATACCAAATTAATATGTGAAATAAAACAACATATTATTAAAATCATCGTTTTCATATTTTTACTCCTATATTTAATAAAATTTTTTATTATATACTTTAGATCGTTTTGAGTTAAAATTATAACTCATATAGAATTTATGCTTTTCGTAAACCATAATATTAAATCATCATCAACAGTGTAGCTGTTTCCTGGAATTACAGGCTCGTAATTATAAGTAACGCCTTTGCCATCAGGTATATAGCCACGTTTTACGTAAAGTTTTTGTGCTGCGCCATACCCACCATCATCTCCTGCATAAAGTCCGACACCTATGCCAACTCCATCTGAATAAAATTTAGCCTGGTTTTCTAAACTATCTAGTAAAGATGAAGCAATACCCTTATTTCTAAAGGCAGGCAAAACATTTAAGTCCTGAATTTCTGGGATATTCTCTTCTTGAAAAGGTTTATATTGTGATTCAAAATTAAGTGTAGCGTAACCTGTAACCTCAGAATTAACTGTTGCTACCAGAATTTTCCTAGTGCCATCTTTTTGTTCATCTAGATATTTTTCAAACAATGACTTTGGCTTATGCCAATTGTTTTTAGCAAATGCTTCATAAAGTATATCTATATATCTATAATCTAAAAATTCTATATTTATTTTCATTTTTGTTCCAGTTTTTGTTATCAAGCTATTTTTTTATCAAGCCAACTAGCCTTACTGGCGCTTCTGTGCCATCTTTGACTTTAATAGGAAGTACCATTACATAAGAACCTACTTGCGGCATACGCTTTAGATTTGTAGCATTTTCTATCAATATTTTTCCTGCTCCTAAAAATAATCGATGTACCGGAAAACCATTCTGAGGGATATCTGGAGAAAGTGTATCAATACCAAGGGCATTAATGTCTCGTTTTAGTAAAAGCTCTGCTGCTTGATTTGATATATATGGAAATATGTGATTATTATGATACTTAGTTGGAGTATCCCAAAATTTACTCCATCCTGTATTAATCATAACACAAGTACTTTTATTGATTTGACCATGTTTATTCTCAAATTCAATGATATCAGATTTGGCTAAACTAAATCTTGCATGACATCTATCTGAAACATCAATGATAATAGCAGGCATACACATTTCATCTAGATTAAAATCATCGATGCATCTTCCTCCAGGAATACAGTGGCTTGGCGCATCAACATGAGTACCAATACCTGCATTCATTTTGATTTTCATTACACGGAATTTATCTTCGCCTTGACAGTCGGTGTAATCAACATGGAGATTATGATTAAATCCACAATCACCATTCCATGTAGGAATAGTGCTATCGAGAGAATGTGTTAAGTCAATTAATTTATATGGAAAACTCATAATTATAGCTCTATAAATTTATTAAGAATTTTTATCATGCTATTATTGATGCTTTTATAATCATTGCTTAACAATATATTTTCAGATTGTGTAAATTTAGATGGTTTAAGATCACCAGGAACTGCTCTTATCATTTCTTTTATTCCTTCTAAAATTATTTCTAGATGGCACTGAAATGCATATATTTTCTGACTATATTTAATAATTTGCCTTGGACAGCCTTCGCTATATGCTAATATTTCTGATGTATCAGTTAAGCCTGGCATATCATTATGCCAATGAATCACATCCAAAGTTCTGCCAAATTCCTTTAATAGTGGATCATTAAATCCAATGTCTGTAAGTGTTATAGAAAAAACACCAACTTCCTTTTCTGGACTTCTCCCTGTAACAGCGCCTAAAGCCTCGCCTATAAGCTGAGCACCTAAACAAAAACCAAGTATTCTTTTATTATGTTTAATGGCATCTTTGATTAATTCAATTTCATCTTTTAGGTATGGAAATTTATCAATCTCTATTGGACTTTGAGGTCCTCCCATTACTATTAAGACATCAAAGTTATCTATTGAGGATAGGTTTTCACCTTTATAGGGCTTCTCTATTTTAAAGTTGAATTGATTTGCTGATGCCCAGTCCTCTATTACTCCAGGTGTTTCAAAATCTGCGTGTGTGATGCATAAAATATTCATAATTAAACCCTTTTAACTTTTTTGGAGTTTGTTCTATCATTTTTTATCCAAAAATTCATCTATTATTGCTAATGTTTTTGCCTGAACTTCTTTATGGCCGCGGTCAGATAACTCTATATGTTTTGCTTCAGGTAATTCAATTATAGTCGCGCCTGTTTCTGGTAAAACTCCTGGGTCGGCTTTGGTGTCGTTTGCTCTGATACTTAAAATTGAGACATTTTTGCTAACTGGAAAAGGGTACCTTAAAGAATCAAGTGAGATAACTTTATACACCATTTGAGGATATTTTTGAGCAAAAAGCATTGACATATCCCCACCATTTGAATGACCTATGAGTATAATATGCGAATAAGCAAGGCCCAGTCCCATTTTTTGAAACTCTGATATTACAAAGCTAATATTTTGAGCTCCTTTATGCCAAAATGGCATTCTGCGTTTAAAAAGATCTCCTGTTCTTGGTAAGGGTTTGTCGCTATCAAGATCATGCTGAATACTTGCAACAAAATATCCTTTTTCAGCTAAATGATTGGCGATAAATGAATATTCAGTATTCTTCGCTCCATAACCATGGCTTATGATAACGAGGGGGATTTTATTTTTTATGTCTTTAAGAGTATGTTTATGGTAATCATTAAAGTATAATTCTATTGGTATTTCTCGGTGTCTAGAAGAATCTACAAATGTATACGACTGTTGTATGATTGGATTCAACTGATTGTTTTCTACTAATTTAGAGCACTGTGTAAGTGTGATAGTTATAATAAAGCCAACAATAAACTTACTTAACATTTTTTACCTCTTCATCACTGAGCCATTTTTTGTGTTTTATCAAATACTCAGTTTGATAATTAATTATATTTTGATTCCAAGCTTTACTTTTTGCACCTTTATAATGATATGCCATAAAATTTATACCTAGCTTTTTGCATGCATCAGATACTGATTTTATATGCTCTAAATCATCGTCGAACATTACAATAGCTTTTGGGTAATAATCAATCTCTTTTAGAAACTTTATCAAAACAGGCCCTTTTGGAGTAAGATCTGTAGCGAGTATTCCTTTAAAAAATATTGGGTTACGATTATCGGCCTTAAACTTTATGACTTTATCACCGAAACTTCCTTGAAACCCAAGACTTTTTAGATGTTCATATCGCCATTCTGCTAGCTCACTATACATTCCTAGCCTACCAGTATTCATGCCTGTAAGCGCAATAAATTTAAGATCTTTACTCTTTATGTTATTTATTATATATACAATACAAGGTTCAATTAATGGCCTTTTAGCATCTCGTAAGATTATTGAAACCAAATAGTCCCAGTCTTTAACTTCAGGATGAGATTTGATTAGATGATTACGAAATTCCTTACCTTGCTTAGTATGCTCATTAATTAAATACGAATCTAACGGCTGAATAAGCGTTTCATCAACATCAAATATAACCAGCGTATTTTTAGGTAAATCAAAATTTGCTTCTTTAAAAGAATAAATTTCCGTAACTTGGTGGGGTTTATGAGTATAGGTGCAAGATGCTATGAGTAATGTTAGGAATAAACCTAGTATATATTTAATTTGATTAATCATTGAGATTTCTACCTCGTGTTCTAGTTTTAATATATGTCTTTAAAAAACCTAAAGCATATAGTCTAAGTGATTCTTTATCTTCTGAATATAAAGGAACAATTTCATTATTTTCTATATACTCGGCACCTTCTTTTATAGAGTTATTTTGTAGTAAATCGTCTAGTACTTGTATTCTTAATTCTTTAGATACTTCTTTATCTTCTGGTTTTTCAGAAAATACAAACCATACCAGAGAGGTTAGAAAATATGTGCGGCTAATTGCCTTGTTAAAATTTTCTAAATTGTGTGAATCTATTTTATTATCAAAATATTCTGATAACAATAACTGTTTTTGTTTCTCATTTAATCCATTTAAAAGAGCAAAATATCCTAAATCATTATATCTGTAATCCCATGATGCAGCAGTAAAATCAATAATATATATTTTATTGTCGTTAGAAATCATGATATTTTCAGGAATCAGATCTGAGTGAGACAATACTATATCTTTCTTTTGTAACAACATTTTTTGCCCTTCTTGAATATACTCTTTGTATAATTCAGTGAAGACCATAGGAAATGCTATGTCATTACTCAAAGCTTTGTTATAATCTTTTTCCGCCCTAGCTGACTGTGGTCTATATTGGATAAATTCTCCTTTGTAATTATGTAAGTTACGTATGAGTTTAGCTAATATTCTAATAATATCTGGGTTTTTAAGATCATTACGTGTAATTGCTCTACCATCAATATATTCAATAATCATAAATTTCACATCGGGATGAATATACAAAATTTTTGGACTAATCTGTATTTCATCAGATGCATATTTATGTGCAACAATCTCATTTAGTTTTCTTTGCTTATCATATTTTTTGTTAAATTCTCTTATAATAAATTTTTGCTGGTTTACTTGCAAAATATAAGTAGATGTAGAACTTAGGCCACTTTTTAAAGGGGTAATTAAAACATCTTGTTTCTTATTATTACTACCGAAATATTGATCCAAAAAAGGCTCTAGTTCACTTAAATCAACCATAATATTATCCCTTAAGTAAGAACTTTCCCTACAGGCACATCGTTTGGATCAGATTCATGTTCTTCAGGATCATCGAAAGGCATATTTATATAACCATTTTTAAGATAAAAGTTTAATGAACTTTTTCTAGATTCAGCATGTATACTCTTTATACCCAAATTTTTAAGCCATTTTTCAATAAATGCTAAAAACTTACTTCCAGAATTCTGATCACGTTTATTTTCATCTATTACAATAATTCTCATAGCTGCCCTTTTATCTGGCCAAAATTGGATATGGGCATATCCAATAATTTCTGTACCTTGATATAAAACCAGATGAGCATGCTTTTCATGATTAAATGTCCATGTATATGGATCTTCTATACCATAAGGGCAAAAAAAATAGGTGTCACGAAAATATTTAGCAGCTTTCCATTCGGTCTCATCGCTGCACTTAAGAATTCTAAGACGGTTAAATCCGGCCTCTTTCAAAATACTTCTTATAAAATTACCTTTGTAGAGAGTGTAATTTACAAACTTCGTGGATTCTTTTATAAATGATGATTCATCACGTAAAATATCCTGCTTGAGATTTGCATAAGTATCTCTTTTTTCTGTATTCGACCTTAAATAATCACGAAACATCAAATTTAGTTCGATTTCAGGGTGTAATTCTTCATACATATGGATATGTACAGAGTTGTTTGCATTTTTAAAATAATAACGCATAGGAATATTTAATTCCCCCCTGTAAATATAACCTATATTTTCTAAAGAGCTTATTCCATGATTTATGTCTTTAACCACAATTATCATGTCAATTATTGGCTTGCTAGCTAAGCCAGGTACAGATGTTGAGCCAATATGATGAATCTCTAGAAAATGATCACCTAATGTAGCTTTAATTCGTAAAGCTTCTTGCTCAAAAATATTTGGCCAATTTGGGTCATATGGAAGAATTGAAATAGTTTTCTTCATATTTTTATCTCTTTTATTTTGATTGGCTTTTCAAGTAATGCTAAACGATATTCACCAATTTTATTAAAACCAATATTCTTATATACCTTGATTGCTGCTGGATTATCTGTAAATAATATTGCCTTTTTGGTTCCCTTTGCTTTTTCTTGCACCAGCATCTGCGTTAGAATTAACCTTGCAAATCCTTTATTACGATGTTCTGGTGGGGTCCAAACAGGACCAACTTGTACCATTTCTTCTATACGGGCATTAAAGGCACAAAGAGATACTGGGATCCCATCATACAGCAAAACCCAGTTGTCATTAGTTTTAAGGCGTGTATTCCAGTGAGCTTCAACCTCTTTTTCAAGCTCATCATTGTTAGAAGCTCCTAATGCCTCAATATCGTAGCTTTTCATCCAATTAATTAGTAACTCTCGAGAAATATCTTGTGCTTTAACAACCGCAAAATTATTTGGTATTATTGATTCGGTTAAAGTTTCTAGGTTAATTTTATACAAACTTTCCTTTACATTTAAATTGTAATTGGCATTAAATAATCCAAGATGGTTAATTACTTCTTCAGCTTGTTTATTGGGCCCTAAAATTCCTGCTACAGGGCGTTTTATGTTATTTTTTAACTCAATAACCAGATGTTCTAATACTTGGTAATTAATGGCATGCATCATAATATTACCATTCCAATAATGAACAATTACTCCGTATAAATTATTGGAAGTGGGGTTTAAATAGCCAAAATATTCACCTTGAAAATCCTCTCCTCTGTACTCAATTCCTACAGCTTTAAGGTTACTGCAAATAAACATACATTCTGCCTTATATGGTGCCAAGTATTCTTCTAGTTTTTTTGTATCGAATGCTCTTAACAATTTGACATTCATACTTCAACCTTCCTGTCTTTTATCACCTAAGAAGCCGCCAACCTGGGCATCCCATAGTTTTTTGTATAGTCCTTGTTTAGCAAGTAGTTCGTTATGAGTTCCGTCCTCTACAATCTTGCCTTTATCAAACACTAGTATTCTATCCATATGCAGTAAAGTAGAAAGCCTATGGGCAATTACAATTGTAGTTTTATTTTGCATCAGCTCCCACATACTTTCCTGAATAACATTTTCGGTTAGTGAATCAAGCTGGCTTGTAGCTTCATCTAAAATAAGGATTGGAGCGTTTTTAAGTATTGCTCTGGCTATTGCGATACGCTGACGCTGCCCTCCAGAAAGCTTTACGCCTCGCTCACCCACTAATGAATTATAACCATCAGGTAATTTTTCTATAAATTCATGTGCATGAGCTTGCTTTGCTGCCTCCATAACTTCTCTATCACTTGCATCGGCTCTGCCATAACGGATATTTTCCATGAGTGTTCTGTTAAATAGAGATGGATCTTGTGGAATCATGGCAATATTTTTACGTAACGATTCCTGGGTAACTTCACGTATATCCTGTTCATCAATTAAAATAGCGCCATCTGTAACATCATAAAACCTAAGTATAAGGTTAACAAAAGTGGACTTGCCTCCACCGGAATAGCCTACAAGGCCTACTTTTTGACCAGCTCTAATTTCAATAGATTTATTTTCAAAAAGTGGCTCAGTACCCTTGTAATGGAATTTAACGTTCTTAAAAGTAATTTGCCCATTAGTACAATTTAATTCAGTAGCATTTGGTTTATTGGTGATTTCTAGCGGTATCATTAACGATATTAAGCTTTGCTTACACCTGCCAACAGCCTTGTTGAATTCATCAACTTCACTCATTGTATACCACATCATGTGTCCTAATTCCATTGATAACCCCAAAATTAGAGCAAAGTCACCAATTGTCACTAAACCCTTTCCATAAAGATATACCAGGAAAAATGTAGAACATCCCATCATTACGGCTATTAAACCACCTTGAATACATGAAAGTATTGTGGAATACATATAAGTTGCAGTGTAAGCTTTTTGTTGCCTATCAAAAAATGTCACCATCCTTGAGTTTTCATATACTTTACGTGCAAAAATTCTTACATTTGTATGGTTAGATAAACTATCCACTAACTCACCTACAACAATGGACTCTTCTTTAGCTTGTGCGTCTGATAATGATACAAGCTTTTTTGACATAAAAATACTAGAGCCAGCGAAAAATATAAACCAGGTTATTAAAATTATACTAAATATAGGATTTACAAAATAGGCAGCTATAAAACCCATAATCAATAAAGACGCACCCCTAAGGAAATTAGATGCACAAGGCGTTATTATTTTAGTAATACCATCAACTAAACTTGTAATTTGCTTTGCAATTTTACCAGATAGATTGTTTTGATAGAAGTTGTGTGAATGCGAAAGGGCATAATCCATTGTTTCAGCAATAATTTTGTTCTGGATAATCGGCACAAATTTCGCCCAAATATAATTTATACCTCGCCAAGTAAAGTTATCAAAAACAATAAAATTTATCACCACTAAACTTGCTGGAAGTATTAAAGCTGTAGTATCTCCGTTATTTACATCAGCTAAAAGGTTAATAAGGTTCTTGATTAATATGCTATTAAATGGCCCCCAAAAACCAGCAGCTATGCTAAGGAATATACAGGTAAATACAATTGGTTTATATGATTTTAAAAAATGCCATATAAATGGGAAAAGCTTCTGAGGTTCAAGTTTATCTATTTCTTTCATAGTTTTTATCTGGTTTTATTAAGTTTTACATGATATTACATATTTGTTAATGCAAAAGCTATAAAATTTTATGAATTTAACCTTTAAACCACTAGAAAAACAAGATTTTCAGATACTTCTCGGGTGGCTTTCTAAACCCCATGTTAAAGCATGGTATGATAAGGAAATAAAATATACCATTGAAAAAGTTCAGCAAAAATACAATAGTTATACTGAAGGATATAAGCTTGAAGAGGGAGTTAAAAAGCCAATCCACGCTTTTATTGTACTCATAGATAATATACCAATAGGGTATGTTCAGTATTATAATGCTCATGATTTTCCACGAGAAGATGGAATTATGCTAAAAGAGTTGCCACAAAAATTGTCGGCTTTTGATATATTTATAGGCGAAGAGGATTATACAGGCAAAGGTATAGGGTCTGAGATTATAAAAACCTTGCTTAAAGATTATATTTGGAAAGAGTTTGATGCTTGTTTTGTTGATGTTGATGCAGATAATGTTAGGGCTATAAAAACATATGAAAAAGCAGGATTTATTAAAATAAAAAATGTGGGTCAAAATATATGGATGATGTGCAAAAATGGCGGAGATTTAAGATAGACAAGCTTATAAGGGATAAAATGCCCGATATTATGAGATCTATGGGGCTTAAGGTATATGAAAGAACGGTAGATCTTGATGAATATCTAAGTGTACTGAAACTGAAGCTTGTGGAAGAAGCAACTGAAGTTTTTAATGCCAAAAGTTTAGAGGAAATTACCGAAGAACTTGCGGATGTCTATGAGGTATTCTTAAGTTTATGTAAGGCCCAGAATATAGATATCGCAGTTATCGAAAAAGCCAGAATTGATAAAAAAGAACAAAAAGGTGGCTTTGATAACAGGATATATAACAAATGTGTCGAAATCGAGGCAAATAACCCATTTATAAAGTATTATCTAAATAATAAAGAAGCATACCCAGAAGAGGTTTAAGTTATGAAAAATCTAGATAATATACTAAATGAACTAAAAGCTAGGGAGCCTATATTCCACCATCCAGATAAATTTGGGAAAACAAAAGAGGATATACTTAATCAAATCTGCGAAGAATTCTGGGAGGTTGGAGCGTCCGGAACTGTATATACTAAAGATTTTGGTGTTGATATGCTAGTAAAGCGTTATAACAACCCAAATTATGAGGATATTTGGGAAGCGTCGGATTTCAAAGTAACCGAGATAGCCCAAAATAATTATCTGCTTACATATATACTTGTCCAAAATCATACAAGACGTACTAGAAGATCCACTATTTGGCGTAAAGTTAAGGATAATTGGAAAATACTCTATCATCAAGGAACTGTAATAAGTGGAGAGACAATATGAATAAAGTAATTATCATAAACGGGCCGTCTTGTGCTGGAAAAACTAGTATAGCTAAAGAAATATGCAGGCAATCTGGTAATAAATTTGCCCATCTTCAAATAGACAGAACTGCTGAATATTCTGGCACAATTTTTCCTCAAGGTTTTGAGTTTGCTAAAAATGAAGTTGGTACCGAAAGTAATGATGATGGCCAAAGTTTATTTAATAATAATCGTTTGGCTAGAAGAAAAATTGTTGCATCAATATTACTTGCGACAAGCAGAGAATTATTAAATCAAGGTATAAGCGTTGTAATTGATACAGCTTTAGATGGCCCTGATGCTAAAGATTTAGCCATATATTACCTAAAATACCTCAAAAACTATGATACAAAATTTATAGGAATTTACTGTCCATTAGAGGAAAGATTCAAAAGGCTTAAAACCAGAACCGATAATCTACATTTAACAGAAGATTTCGTAAGAAAGCAAACCGAAGTTTATAATGTCTTTGAGCTAAATAAAGATTTATATCATACTTGGTTTGATAGCTCGAAATTAAATGCTGAGCAAATAGCAGCAAAAATACTAAACGATGATAAATCTATAGAGATTGATAAAATTACACTTAGAAGTTCTATTAAATCAGATATTGATAACCTTGTAACACTCTCAAAAATGAAGCGTCTTAATTATGAAAAAGCGCAGCCTATATTTTGGCGCTATGCAGGTGAAGGCGGGGACAATAAGCAAAAAGAATGGTTTACAGAGCTTTTAGAAAAGCAAGATTATTTAATGCTTACAGCAGAAGGCAAAGATAAAGAAATTATGGGCTTTATTATCGGTAGACTTATTCCAGCTCCTGAAGTGTATGACCCAGGCGGATTAACACTTATGATTGACGATTTTTATGTTAAATCAGAAACTTTATGGAAAACAGTAGGTAGTGAATTACTTGAAAAAATTAAGCTTGAAGCAAAATCTAAAGCTGCTGTGCAGATCCTTGTTGTATGCGGCGCCCATGACGAACCTAAGCGTAAGTTCTTAATTGGGCAGAAACTAACTATAGCTTCTGAATGGTTTGTGGGAGCGGTGTAATGATTAAAATCGATCTTTTAAAAAATCATCCTCAAGCAATACCAGTCCTTGCAAATATTTGGCATGAAGTTTTAGGGAAAATTTGGTTCCCAGAGCTTACAATTGAGGAAATAAAGTCGTTAACATATGATGAGCTGGGTTATCCAGATCAAATAACTTCATTCGTTGCATTGTATAATGATATTCCTGCAGGATTTTGTACATTTAAACTTAAGGAAGAGTTTCGTCCAGATTTAGGCCCCTGGCTTGCAGATGTAGTCGTTGATCCGAAATATCAAAAACAAGGAATCGGAAAAATGCTGGTTGATGTCGCATCCCTAAAAGCAAAAGAACTTGACTTCAAGAAGTTGTACTTATTTACTTTCGACCCCACCATACCCGATTATTATGAAAAACTTGGATGGAAAAAAATTGGAATGGATGAATTTAAATCACATCCTGTAACGGTTATGGAAATAACATTATGACTGGCGATAGAATATCAATTTTAACTGCAAAAAAGCTTATTCAGGAACAGTTTCCAGAATACGCCAATTTAACAATTACTGAAGTTGAAAAACAAGGTCATGATAACCGCACATATAGACTTGGTGATGATATGCTTATCCGTATGCCTACAGCAGAGGAATACGCATTAAAGGTCAGTATAGAGCAAGAGTTGTTACCAAAGCTTGCACCATTTTTAAGCGTAAGTATCCCAGCGCCTATTAAAATGGGAAGACCCTCTAATGATTATCCATACGCATTTTCTATATACAAATGGCTTCCTGGAAAAAGCCTAAACTTCATGAATTTAAGTACAGAAGAAAAAGAGGTTCTAGCTTTTGATTTAGCTAAATTTCTTAAAGAATTGCAGGCGATCAAAGGTGTTCCAGAACTTGCCCCAGGCCAGCATAACTGGTGGCGGGGAGATCATGTTAGCGTTTATGATAAAAATGCTCGTGAGCAAATATCAAAGCTAGTTGGTATTATAGACGATGAAAAAGCCATGAAATTATGGGAAAGAGCCTGTAATACAAAGTGGAACCATAACCCATTTTGGGTTCATGGTGATTTTGCAATTGGTAATATTTTGATGCAAAACGGGAAGCTTTCAGCTGTAATTGACTTTGGTTCTACTGCAACCGGTGACCCCGCATGCGACCTTGTAATTGCTTGGACTTATTTTGAAGGAAAAGCACGAGATATATTTGTTAATACAATTAATATGGATGATAACACATGGATAAGAACTCGCGCCTGGGCTTTATGGAAAGCAACGTTTGTCCTATGCAATATAGTAAATAAAGATAGCGTTGAAGCTTTAGAAAAGAAGAAAATTATTGAAGAAGTTTTGAAAGATTTATAAGAAAAATATACCTTATGAAAAATTGGATCCTTATATTTACAATATTTAATAAAGTTATGATTTTAGCAGCATCTAATTTACATATATTTGTTCTAGCCCAAGTCATGCGGTATTAGACCCGATTGACATTGGAAAATTTAGTTAATACACATTTATGATGACAACAGAAAGGATTATTTTAAGCAAATGATAAGAGGAAGATGAAGAAGTATAAAACGGACAGTCTCATTAAATCCCAAATTTTCCCTTGTATAAGTCATAATCTTGGATTATCTTTCTGCCTATGGATAGGTAAGCTATCCTAGGGCTTCGAAAACCCTTATATCTACTACCGGTGGTC
>MKSX01000008.1 GCA_001897445.1 Alphaproteobacteria bacterium 33-17
GACCAATAGTTCCTATATTAGCGTGAGGCTTCGACCTCTCAAATTTTGCCTTTCCCATAACTACCCCTTGTATGACTAGTACAAATTATATAAATCTTTTGGAGCGGGTGACGGGAATCGAACCCGCACAATCAGCTTGGAAGGCTGAGACTCTACCATTGAGCTACACCCGCACTTGCTTGCGTATCTCAAAATGGTGGAAGAGGCAGGATTCGAACCTGCGAACACTTACGTGGGCAGATTTACAGTCTGCTGCCATTGACCGCTCGGCCACTCTTCCAAATCTCTGATTTTTGATACACAGCCTTTATCAAAGTATAATATATTTAGCTGGGTTCTTTTATTTCGTCAACAAAATTTACAAGTATTTTATAGATTTCTTGTCTTTTCCTGTTTTATGTCATAGAATTAGGCAAAATTCATACATATTTTATTAAAAAATTAACCATGTCAAAGCCAATTTATCTATACGGAAAGCACGTAATTGAATCGATTATCAATTCTAAAGCTCGAAAAATTTATCAAATTATATCCTCAGATTCAAATTTTATAAATTTATATAAAAAACAATTTGATACTACATTTCTGGATAATAAAGCAATAACAAAATTACTACCCGAAGGTTCGGTACATGGCGGTTATGCTATTCAATGCTCACCAAAAGACATTGTTTCTGTTGAAAAAATCATAGCTAATAAGAATAAATATAAAACTATTGCAGTTCTTGATCAGGTAACCGACCCCCACAATGTTGGCGCTATTATAAGAAGTGCTGTTTCTTTTAGTGTGAACTGCCTTATAATGCCTGAGCATAACTCAGTGATTGATTCCCCTACTCTTGCAAAATCTGCATCAGGCGGATTAGAGTCTATTGCTATTGCCATGGGTAACCTTACCAAAATCCTTGAAAAACTCAAAGATAATGAATACTGGATTTTCGGCATGGATGGTAAAGCTAGACAAGAAGTTAGTTATGTAAATAAGTTTGAGTATAAAGCAATTGTATTAGGATCGGAAGGCACAGGAATCAGACCACTTGTTGCAAAAACATGCGATGATCTGATTAAAATTAACATGACTGGGCTAGTAGAGAGTTTAAACGTATCAAACGCCGCAGCTATTTGCTTTTATGAAATTTTCAAAGATCCAAAGTAATATTTTCAATAATTCTGACCTTAATATTATTACATAGTATAGCATCTACTCTAAGATCATAATGAGCAAAACTTTGATTTTCAGTTAAAAATTGCTGCAAGCTATCACTAATTCTGTTTATTTGCCTTTTAGATATTGCATAATGAGCGTCTGATATATCTTCTCTATACTTAACCTCGCATGCAATTAAAAGATTTTGCGACTTGTTCTCGATAATAACATCTATTTCGCCATATTTCGTTTTATATCTGTGGCTTAGTATGTTATAACCCTTATTCTCCAGATATTTTATTACCCTTTTCTCAATATCGAGTCCAATACTATACGATTTCTTCATAGTTAAAATAATAACAAATTTTATACAATTCTATTGACATTCTTTTTGTTTTAAATTACAACAACTTAATATGCAATAATTATAACCAATACCGGAGTTGTTATGGACGCTGATTTAACAAATTACAAGCCTAGCGAAGATGAACCGTATATGAATACAAGGCAAGTCGCCTATTTCAAAAAGAAACTTATGGATTGGAAACTAGAGCTTATCAATGAGTCTAATGAAACATTGGAGCATCTAAAAGAGTCTAATATTAATAACCCAGACCCAAATGACAGAGCAAGTGCTGAAGTAGAGACTGCTTTTGAACTTAGAACTCGTGACAGATATAAAAAGCTTATTGATAAAATTGACTCTGCTTTATCAAGAATTCAAGACGGATCATATGGTTACTGCATTGAAACAGGCGACCCAATCGGTGTTAAACGCTTAGAAGCAAGACCAGTTGCAGCTTTATCTATTGAAGCGCAGGAAAGACGTGAGAACTACGAAAGAACTTACAATGAAGATGATGAATAAATTCTCAATTATAATTTCCCCAAAAATCAACCCGGTTAATAAGCCGGGTTTTTTTATTTATGAGGGAAATTTTGTATGTAAAAACGTTGCAAAAAGGACTAGAAATCAAAAGTTACTTATGATACAAGTTCATTAAATTATTGGCGTAAATATGGATTATAAAAAATACACAAGAATTATAATTAAAAAAACAATAAGAAGCATAAATAAAGGCTTTTTAAAGGTATTTAGTCATATTTATGAGGATAGCTTAAAAGGATACTTATTATCTTGGTTGTTTGGGATATTAATAATCTTATTAGTTCCTAATTCTATGTCAGCATTTTTAATAATATGCATACCTGTTATAAATAGAAGTTGTTATGAAAATATTACCTTTAATAATGCTTTACTGGCAAGGGAAGAAAAAATAAAATTCAGATTAGATTTATTAATAATATTTATATATTTGACTATTATGTTAATCATGCTTCTTGTTTATAAAAATCAATTAAAAAATACTTTAAATATTATAGAGTCAAGTTTCTTTACTAGTGTATATATAATAAATTCTTTAACCTCACGTTTCATTTGTTTGTTATTTGGGATTAAATTCAATCAGTTTATATACCTCTTTTTATCAAAAGAACGCATTCAACTAGAAACAGCTCCTTTTAATATGATGCCAAACAATTTAACGTCTTATAAAACATCTATGATTAATAATACTGATGCTGAACGTTCACGTTATATAAATATTATTTCGAAATTATAATTAATTGCTATTATTGATGAGACCAAAGGTATAAATATGGATTATAAAAGATATTCAAGAATTATAATTAGAAGAGCATTAAGAAGCATGAAAAAAGGCTTCTTAAATGTATTTAGTCATATTTATGAGGATAGCTTAAAAGGGTACTTATTATCTTGGTTGTTTGGGATATTGTTTTTCTTTATAATGATTCCGCCTCTAGGTATATTTCTTTTTATTTATGCTCTAAATTTTGAGAAAAAAATGATTTTAATGTTAAATTCTACTATTAAATCTCATAAAAATCTTACATAATCATATTCTAAAATATTGTTTATAACCTGCATATTAATTACTGTTATATCTATTTTAATAGTAAACAATTTTAAATTTCCCGCTATTATATATAGCAATGATGATAATATTTTTTCTTTAAAATCGACAAATCTTTTTAGTAACCTGTTTATAAGCATAGTTTATATGGTATCTAGTGGAATTAAAAGATCTATATGCATATTTTTAGGAATTCCATTAAGCCAGTATGTAAATATTGTCGGTGTAAGCAAATTTTTAATAAAGCCGTTGTTGAATACCACTAATTGCTACAATACAAACTCAACAAAAAACAATAATTCTATACAAAACTTTCATAGCAATAATTACAGAAGATATATCAACATTATTTCCAGAACTCCAAAATAACAATTTGATGCGCTAAAGTTTAAGAGATTAAAAATGGGTGAGCGGGGGGAAATAAAAAAATAGTCCAGTGAACTATTTTTTTATTTAACACCCATTTTTAAGCGAATAAACTCTAAGGAGTTTTTCGCATTTATTTACATAAAACCTATATTAATTCCTCACCCAAAGCTCTTTGAAATAACTCACCCACTAATGCTCTTTCATCATTAAGTAGTTTGTTTACAAAACTAACAAGCAGCGCATCTTTTGGATTGTTATAAATCACAGTGTTTTCTGCCCACGAAAGGCTTGTTCTCGGCGACATTGCAAAACTAATCTCGCCCATTGTAAAAGCTTTTCTTAGCAACTCAAAACAGGTTAAATACTGATCTAGTTTTTCATCTGATATAATATCTTTTATACCTGCAACCTTTTGCAAAATAAGCTTTTTTTCAACTTCCTTTGAAATATAATTGAGGTTCACGCATATGTGCCACCTATCAAGCTGCGCCTGATTGAGCTGGTTTGTACCTGCATAAATCCCTAAAAAGTCGCCACTTCCCAGTGTGTTAGATGTTGCAAATATTCTAAAATCCGTATGTGGATCAATCACAATATTTTCATCAATTAAAACCAGCTTACGATCATTCTCAAGTAACCTTTGCAGAATAAATAAAAAGTCAGGTTTTGCTGCATCATACTCATCAAGTATAAGCGCAATCGGTCTTTTAACTGACCACGGAAGCAATCCCTCTTTAAATTCCAGTACTTGTTTGTCGTTTTTTATAACGATATAATCCCTGCCAATAAATTCAGACCTGGATAAATTACCATCTAAATTTACTCTTAAAACAGGCCAGTTTAATCTGCTTGCAACTTGCTCAATATGTGTAGACTTTCCAGTACCATGTAGGCCCTGCACTAGCACATTTTTACGATATAAAAAGCCATTTAAGATTGCTTTCGTAACAAATGGATCAAACACATAGTTTTCATCAATTTTTGGAACCATGCTATTTTCTTCTTGTAATTTCGGAACTTCAAACTTTTCAGCAAATCCAAATACTTCCGAGCTTATATACGAATGGTTTGACTCAACTAAATGCTTTAACATCTGCTCTCTCCAATAAAAAAACCGCCATAATATTTTAGGCAGTTTTAAATTTATTTGCCACTATTTATTTTGGCTTGTGCTGCGGCAAGTCTTGCAATCGGCACTCTAAATGGTGAACATGATACATAATCAAGACCAATTTCATGACAAAATGCAATCGCTTCTGGGTTTCCGCCATGCTCACCGCAAATTCCAAGTTTAAGGCTTGATTGTGTTTTTCTTCCGCGCTCTACTGCTATTTGCATAAGCTCACCCACGCCTTCTGTATCTAAGCATGCAAACGGGTCATGTTCAAATACTGCTTTATCTTTATAAATACCAATAAATGAAGCTGAATCATCACGCGACATTCCAAGTGTTGTCTGCGTAAGGTCATTAGTACCAAAGCTGAAAAAGTCTGCAATTTCTGCTATTTCCCCACCTTTAAGCGCTGCTCTTGGAAGCTCAATCATCGTACCTACTGAATATTCACACTCAGATTTTGTATCATTAAATACTTTTGTAGCGGTATTAGTTACCAAGTCCTTCATGATTTCGATTTCACGGCGGCTCATAACAAGCGGAATCATAATTTCAGGCGCAACTTTCACACCTTTTTCTTTTACAGTAATTGCAGCCCTGATAATTGCCTCAACCTGCATTTCATAAATTTCAGGATATGACATAGCAAGCCTACAGCCCCTATGACCAAGCATTGGGTTAGATTCATGCAGCACTTCCGCACGCTGTTTAATAAAGTTTACAGTCTTACCTGAAACATTTGCAACCTGCTCAAACTCTTCTTCTTTGTTTGGTAAGAATTCATGAAGTGGCGGATCAAGTAATCTAATTGTTACAGGAAGCCCGTCCATAACTGTGAAAATCTTTTCAAAATCCTGCTGCTGCATTGGCATAAGCTTAGATAAAGCCTTTCTTCTATCTTCCTGATTTTCCGCAATAATCATCTCACGAATTGCAATAATTCTGTCAGGCTGGAAGAACATATGCTCTGTTCTGCAAAGTCCAATACCTTCCGCACCAAACTGCCTTGCAACTTCCACATCTTGCGGAGTCTCAGCATTAGTACGAACTTTAAGTTTTCTAATACTATCTGCCCATGACATAATTTTTTGGAAATTATCTGATAAATCAGGTTTTACAGTTGGAACCTCACCTAATATTACTTCACCATTGCTTCCATTAATAGTAATCATATCACCTTCTTTGATGACTTTATCACCAACAGTCATGATTGATTTTTTATAATCTATATTAATTTTTGATGCGCCACATACACATGTTTTACCCATACCGCGCGCAACTACTGCCGCATGCGATGTCATACCACCACGTGATGTTAAAATACCTTCAGATGCAAGCATCCCGTGGATATCTTCAGGAGATGTTTCAATACGCACAAGTATAACTTTAATACCTTTCTCAGCATATTTTTCAGCATCTTCTGCGCTAAATACCACAGCACCGCATGCAGCACCAGGAGATGCAGGAAGACCCTTATCGATTAATGTATATGTTGCTTTTGGATCTATTGTTGGATGCAGTAACTGATCAAGAGAGGTAGGTACAATCCTTGAAATTGCTTCCTCCTTAGATATTGTTCCTGCTTCACACATATCAACTGCAATATTTATCGCGGCATTCGCGCTACGTTTACCTGAACGTGTTTGTAATATCCAAAGTTTACCTTCCTGCACAGTAAATTCAATATCCTGCATGTCTCTATAGTTTGCTTCTAAATTATTTGCAACTGTTTGAAGCTCATTGAAAATTCCTGGCATTACTTCTTCAAGCGCCGCCTCTTTTGACTTATTTGCATTCTTACCGTGAATAGTAATTTGCTGCGGTGTTCTAATTCCCGCAACCACGTCTTCACCCTGAGCATTAACCAAATACTCACCATATAAATAGTTTTCACCTGTTGATGGGTCTCTTGTAAAACATACACCAGTCAAAGATGTATCGCCCATATTACCAAACACCATTGCCTGAATATTTACCGCAGTACCCCAAGATTCAGGAATATTATGCATTTTTCTATATGTGATAGCTCTTGCATTCATCCATGAGTCAAATACTGCCTGAATTGCGCCCCAAAGCTGCTCATTTACATCTTCTGGGAAGTCTTTTCCGCTTCTGTCTTTTACAATTGCTTTAAATTTATTTACTAAAGTTTTAAGGGCTTCAACATCTAACTGATTATCGGTTTTAGCGTCTCTTTCAATTTTCTCAGATTCCAAAACATCTTCAAAATAATGAGAATGTATGCCGAGTACTACATCAGAATACATTTGAATAAAGCGCCTGTAGCTATCATATGCAAATCTTGGATTATTTGTCTTTTTAGCTAACGCCTCTACTGTGACTTCATTAAGACCAAGGTTTAATATCGTATCCATCATACCTGGCATAGAAGCCCTTGCACCTGATCTTACAGACACTAACAGTGGGTTTGTACTATCACCAAAAGCATTTCCTATGATTTTTTGAATATGATCAATCCCTTCGCTTACAGATTTTTTAAGTGCATCTGGTATTGTTTTGTTATTTTTATAGTAGTCTACGCAGAGATTAGTTGTAATTGTAAATCCTGGAGGAACCGCAACACCACGTGCGCACATATCAGCAAGGTTTGCGCCTTTACCACCAAGAATGTCCTTCATTGTGGCATTTCCCTCTGCCTTACCATCTCCAAACGTATATACTAACTTTTCCATCTTTCGTAACCTAAAACTATATTTATACTAAATTCAACAATGCAAAATCTGCAAAATCTTTCACTAAATTGCTTACAGATCTAATTAAAGCAACTCTATTTAATTTTATATTTTCTCTGTCGTCATTTACAATTACCCCATCAAAAAATCTGTTAATCGGGTGAGTTAGATCGGTCAGCAACTCAAACATTCTAAAATACTCTTTGTTTTTAAAATGCTCTGCTACTTCGTCTTTTATATCCTGAACTGCATAATATAATGCATTTTCTTCTTCTTTTTCAAAGAGCGCTGTATCAAGCTTAACTTCTTTTACTTTTGGCATTGAGCTAAGTATTGAAATTGCTCGGTTAAGTGCAACTAACATCGGTTTAAACCTTACGTCATTAGCAACAGATTCTAATAATTTAATTCTATGATTTAAATCTGATAAATTTTCTGTCGATACTTTTGTCATAACGGCATCAAATACGTCCTGACGTTTAATTTCCTGCTTTTTAAGGAACTTAAAGCGATCTAAAATAAATGCGTAAATTTCATCAACAACGCGTTTATGTTTTTCACAAATGCCTTCTTCTTTATCCTTAAAATATTTTGCAGGGTAAAGGCTAAACGCAGTATCTAAAACCACCTTTAATGGCACTTGTAAATTGTTTTCTAATATTATTCTGATAATACCAAGCGCTGCTCTTCTAAGTGCATATGGGTCTTTTGAACTTGTTGGAATTTCACCAATACTGAAAAATCCTACAATTGTATCAATCTTATCACTAAGAGCAACCGCAATTGACTCTGGGTTTTTAGGGCATTCTGTGTCAGGTCCCAAAGGTAAATAGTGAGAATAAATTGCCTCACATACTTCTTCATGGTTTCCTTGAATATGCGCATAAATACTACCCATAAGACCCTGAAGTTCAGGGAATTCTGAAACAGCATTTGTAGTTAAATCAGCTTTAGCAAGCCTTGCTGCAGTTTCTACTTTTTCTAAATTTGAAAACGGAACCCACATAGCTAAATAAAGCGCTAAATTTGATAGTCTTTCAGACTTTTCAAACATATTACCAAGTTTTTCATGAAATGTTAGCCTTGATAAATCCTGCACTCTGTCTTCAAGCTTTACCGATAAATCCTGCTCAAAAAAGAACTTAGCATCTGCAAGCCTTGCTGAAATTACTTTTTCATTACCTTTAATAATATTTTGCGATGCGTGATAATCACTATTTGATACTATAATAAATTTATTAGTAAGCTCATCGTTTTTATTATAAAGCGGGAAATAACGCTGATTCGATTTCATTGTAGATTCGATTATTTGTGGCGGTACTTTTAAGTATTCATGGCTAAAATTACCTACTAATATAAGTGGCCATTCTACAAGCCCGGCTACTTCCTCTAAAAGCCTTTTATCTTCATGAATAATAAGCGCCATATCGCTTGCAACTCTTTGCATTTCCTGCCAAATAAACTGCATTTTTTCTTCAAAGTTCAAATATACAAATCGCTTTTTTAAATTTTCAGCGTAATCTGCAAAATATCTTACTTCAAAAGTTCCTTCACTTATAAATCTATGACCTTGTGAAGTTCTGCCGGCTTTTACTCCGCAATAACTTACTGGCAGTACTTTACCATCATAAAGGCAAACAATACTACGAATCGGACGCACCCATGTATCTGAATATACCGACCACTTCATTGATTTTGACCAGTTAAAATTTCTGATAATACCGTTTATAATATTTGTCAGCACTTCATTTAAATCAATATTTGAAGCTTTATTAATAATGCAAAAGAACTCACCTTTATCAGTAGAGATTTTTTGTAAATCTTCAAGTTGCTTACCATACTTCTTTAAGAACCCGTCAATAGCATTTTGGTTAGCATCAGTCCTAGGTCCTCTAATTTCCTGATCACCTGTTTCCTTAACGCTAATATTTTCTGCGTGAAGCACAAGTCTTCTGCTAGATACATATGTATCTATTTTTTTTGCTTCAATATTTTGTTTAGCGATTTGCTCACTAAATAATGTTTTAAGTTGCTCTTTGGCTTTCAGCTGCATTCTTGCAGGGATTTCTTCACCAAAAATTTCTAAAAGTAATTCTGACATAATCTACCCAACGTAACTTTCAGCACAAAGTTTAGCAAGCGCTCTTACTCTTGCTATATAGCTAGCTCTTTCACTAACACTTATAACGCCTCTTGCATCTAATATATTAAAGCAGTTACTTGCTTTTATGCATTGCTCATAAGCTGCTAAGGCTAAATTTCTTTTAATAAGCTCATTACACTCTTGTTCTGCATCTATAAAGTGCTGACGTAAAATATCTGCATTAGCAATATCAAGACAATATGCCGACATATGCTTTTCATATCTTTTGTGAATGTCGCCATAGCTATAACTATCCAGCATATTTTCAGGCGCATTATAGCGAAGGTCAAAAAAATTATCTTTGTTTTGAAGATACATAGCAATACGCTCAAGACCGTAAGTGAGCTCTCCAGTAATCGGCTTACACTCTATGCCGCCAATTTGCTGCATATAGGTAAACTGCGATATTTCCATACCGTCGCACCATACTTCCCAGCCAAGACCCCACGCGCCAAGTGTTGGACTTTCCCAATCATCTTC
This sequence comes from Alphaproteobacteria bacterium 33-17, assembly GCA_001897445.1. Lineage (NCBI taxonomy): Bacteria > Pseudomonadati > Pseudomonadota > Alphaproteobacteria > Alphaproteobacteria bacterium 33-17. Next base: position 9,880 of record MKSX01000008.1, read on the forward strand.
TACAAACCTAATGTCATGTTCTTTTGGATCGATACCAATTGCTTTTAAACTTGCAAGATATAAATCTACAATATCTTCTGGTGATGGTTTTAAAATTACCTGGTATTGATGAAACTTATAAACTCTGTTTGGGTTTTCACCATATCTACCATCTGTAGGTCTTCTGGATGGCTGAACATAAGCCGCTTTAATAGGCTTACTGTCAAGCGCCATAAGGGTTGTCGCAGGGTGGAATGTTCCCGCTCCCATTTCCATATCATATGGCTGAAGCATAACGCAGCCATAGTCGCACCAAAATTTATTGAGCGTAAAAATCAAATCCTGAAAAGAATCTTTTGCAGCCATAAAATACTACCTTAACCAACGTAATTCTTCGTATATATCACTTATAACATCACCTAATCCAAAGCGTGACAAAAGTCCCTTTTTCTTAGGTTCATATTTTTGAATTTTAAAATTTGTACCGAACTTTTCTTCTAAAAAACTATCAAGATCAGCTAAATGATCTATTAAGCCATGATCTAATGCTTTTTTGCCTGACCAAATTCTACCCGTAAATACTTCTTCTGGATCTTTTATTTTTGTACCGCGTGATGCCATAATCGCACCTTTAAAGTTTTCAAAAATATCATCCTGAACTTCTCTGATAATTGCTTTATCATTTTCATTTTCAGGTAAGAACGGATCTAATATACTTTTATTTTTACCAACCGTGTAAACTCTGCGCTCAATTCCAAGCTTATCTAAAGCTTTAGTAAAACCAAACCCTGCTGATATTACCCCAATACTTCCGACTATTGAATTATCACTCGCTATAATTTCGTCACAGCTTGCAGCTATATAATATCCACCAGATGCAGCGACATCTTCTAAGTAGCTATATGTTGGAATGCTATATTTTTTAGAAAGCTTTCTAATTTTTCTATAAATAAGGTCAGATTGAACAGGCGCTCCACCTGGAGAATTTATTTGTATTACCACCGCTTTTGGTTTTGATGTAAAAGCTTTCTCAAGAATGCTGTTATACTGATCAATGGTAATACCGTTTTTCTTAACACCGATAACACCTTTAAATGAAATCACAGCAACTGTTGGTTTTGGTTTGAACTTATTAATTAGCGCCTTCATTAAGCCTACCCAAATTGTAATATTTAATATTTTGCTTTTGCATATCACTTATACAATAGATATTGCGAAAATCAATTATAATAGCATCACTATTAAAATTTAGACCTTTAAATTCTGACCACTCAGTAAGCACTACTATTATTTTTGTACTATCCAAAACGCCCTGTAAATTATTGACAAAGTTAAAATTATCCAACTCTTTAGGCTTAGAATTTGTATAAGCAGGGTCATATATTATAGCATTCAAACCCTTGGATTTTAGCATCGGCAATATGGTCAGTGATGCGCTATCTCGCATGTCATCGGTGTTTGCTTTAAACGTAACGCCCAGTATTCCAATGTTATTTTGGTTATATTTTTGTGCAATTTTTACAATAAAATCAGCAAGATATTCTTTATGCATCTGGTTTGATACCAGAATATTGTTTATGATTGGCAGTTCCTTAGCGTGATTTTGGGCAGTAGTACTAAGTGCCTTAACATCCTTAGGAAAACACGACCCCCCAAATCCAGGACCTGGGTTTAAAAATGCCTTACCTATTCTGGAATCAAGACCAATACCCAGGGACACATCTTTGATATTTGCATCAAAACTATCGCAAAGTCTCGCCATTTCATTAATAAAACCCACTTTCATAGCTAAAAAACTGTTCGCCGCATATTTGATCATTTCAGCAGTTGTAACATTGGTATGCACAAATTCTGCTTTATCTTTAAAATAGCCAAAAATATCAATTATCCTGGATTTATCCTGATCATTTCTTGTGCCAATAATTATGCGTTCAGGATTCATAAAATCGTAAATAGCCGACCCTTCACGTAAAAATTCCGGGCAAGATGCAAAACTAAGTTTTTTAGGATATTTTTTATAAATATCTTCCCCAGTACCTATTGGAACTGTTGATTTTATTACTATGGTAGAAGATTGTGAAAGTACGTTTTCTAAGCTTTCTATAGCGCTATATAAATATGATAAGTCTGATGAACCTGTTTTAGGATCATTGGGAGTACCTACACATACAAAAGCAATGCTTGAATCTTTGAGGTCATTGATATTGCTTGTAAATTTCACCTTACCGCTATTAGTTGCTTCCTGTAAAAGCTCAGGTAAACCAGGCTCTAGAAACGGCGCAATTCCGTTTTTTAAGCTTTCAATCTTATCCGTTTGCATGTCAAAGCAAATTACAGATTTGCCAATTTTTGCAAGGCAAAGCGCCGTAATCAGCCCAACATAACCTGCACCTATTACAGCAATAATCATTTATACTTCCCTAATATACTTTTAATCTCATAGTGAAATTCAGGATTATCATACATATAGCCAATATTTGCGTCCAAAAATCCAACCTGATTCCCACAATCATAACGATCACCTTTAAATTCAAGTGCGTAAAAATCTTTATTTTCCAGCATCTTAATCATAGCATCAGTTAGCTGCACTTCCCCACCTTTACCTTTTGACTGATTGGCTAAAATATCAAAAATTTCAGGCTCAAGAATATAACGACCTACAATAGATAAATTTGATGGCGCGTCTTTAGGATCTGGCTTTTCCACCATATTCTTAATTTTATAGAGATTATTTTTAAGCTTGTCGGCGTCAATTATACCATATGAATTTGTTTTATCGCGTTCAACTTCAGCTACACCCACAACCGGAGATCCGTATTCATTGTAAACATCTACCATCTCTTTTAAAAAGCCTTGTTCGCATTTAAGCATTTCATCAGCTAAAATTACCGCAAATGGCTCATTTCCAATAAAATTTCTAGCGCAGTAAACAGCATGTCCAAGACCAAGTGGCTCTTGCTGCCTTACGAAAGCAATACTGCCCGCATCGGGAAGCCAGCCTTTTACCATACTCAGCTCATCCTTCTTTTGCTTCTCATCAAGTACTGACTGCAATTCATATGCATGGTCAAAGTGGTTGTTGATAGTATTCTTATTACGACCTGTAACAAATAAAAATAGCTCAATTCCAGCATTTTGTGCTTCTTCAAATGCATACTGAATTAAGGGCTTTGAGGCAACTGGCAGCATTTCTTTTGGAAGAGACTTGGTAACTGGCAAAAACCTTGTTCCTAACCCACCTACCGGAAATATAACTTTTTTAATTTTTTTCATAATTTGAAATATCTTTATAATAATACTTTAAAGCTAGCAAACTATAACAGAACTCATACAAATTTGGAATAAAATTTACATGACTTTATAACTAAATAGATATATAAAAGGGTTAATTATAAATATTAAACTTTAACTCCCTTTAATAAAAATGCAAAAAAACTACTATCTTGCTATAGATACGGTAAATTTAAATACATCGGCCGCAGTGCTTGATGATGAAGGAATTTTGGCATATGAGATTAACTTAAAGCCATCACAGCAAGCTAAAACTATATTCTCACTTATAGAACAAGTACTTGAAAAAGCTGGAATTTCATATGACATGCTCACAAAAGTTATAGTATCAATTGGTCCTGGCAGTTTTACAGGAATCAGGATTGGACTATCTGCCGCACAAGGCATAGCCATTGGCAAAAATATAGAAGTAGTTGGAATAGATAATTTTTCAGCATTTCTAGCAGATAAAAATATTACTGAAAATTGCCTGATCAGAATCGATGGCGGTAAAAGTGATTTTTATGAGGTAGAAATTATAGATGGTAAAATTGCATCTGAGGGCAAACTAGTAAACCAAACCTTAGAAACCAGTTTACCAGTTTATAATGTTGGCTATACAGATGTAACGGCACTTTCTGTTGCTAAGGCATTTTTAGCATCAAAAAATGGCAATATCAAATTAAGCCCGCCAAGCCCATATTATATAAGACCAGCTAACATAACCCAGCCAAAGGCTCAGCAATGTTAGAGAATATTTATATTATCCTCGATAAGCCGCAAATGGGCGAAAATATTGGGGCTGCAGCAAGGTCTATGGCAAATTTTGGTCTTATAAATCTTAGGATAATTTCACCACGCGATGGATGGCCAAATGAAGCAGCATATTATATGGCAACTTTTGGCAAAGATATTTTAGACAGAGCTGAAATATATGAAAATTTTGAAGACGCCATTAAAGATTTAAACCATGTGTTTGCAACCTTTGGCAGGGAGCTGACCCATTTTGCAAAACCCATTTTATCCCCAAGAAAAGCAAGGGAGAAAATAGAGGAAATTGGTAATCAAAATAAAGTAGGAATAGTATTTGGATGTGAGAGAGTGGGGTTAAATAACGACCAATTATCTATGTGCAATTCGCTATTAATGATTAACACCGCTGAAAATGCAAAGTCTATGAACCTTGCTCAAGCTGTAACTATTATTGCCTATGAGCTTAGCCAAATGAGCGAGCCAATATCTACACCGCAGACGCTTGCTAGCCTGCAAGATTTTGAAGGCATGATAAATCATTTAGACCAAGAGCTAAGTAATAAAGGTTTTTTTCAGGAACCCAATAAAAAGAAAGGCATGATGATTAATATACGCAACATGTTTAACAGGTGTATGTTTAATCATCAGGAGATTCAAACCTTACGCGGCATAATCAGAAGCCTTTCTAAATAGATACTAAGACATCAGATTCTTTTCTGCTATCTTCGTATTTTCTAAATAGTAATTCGGGATTTTCAACCGTATGGCGTAATTTTATTTTTCTATTTTGACTCTCTCTTACTAAATCCAAATACCAGATATTTATAATATCGCACCCCCCCTCTTCAATTAAGCGCGGTGAGTTTTTTAGATCTGTAATAAATTTCAAGTCTGCATCAAGCTCAATATATGTATCTAATAAATCTTTTTTAATATTATGAATCAGTGTATATTGCAGCGGAGTTTTTCCATAAATATCTTCTGCGTTAATATCAATTTTCTCACTTAGAACTTTTAAAAGTTTCGGTGTTAATGTATTTGCCATAGCCATTATGTGAAGAATATTTCTTAAAGATAATCCTTTTATGACTTCTACACCTAAGTTATTTTCAGCCATATACTCAACGATATCTAAAGCCCCTCTTTTAGCCGCTTTAAAAATAGCAGTTTCTAATAATATATCTTGATGCTCAATGTCTGCATTATTTTTACATAAAATTTGTACTGTTTTTAATGTCCCCTGACTTGCAGCTAATATAAGAGGTGTTTCAAATTTTTTGTTTTTAGAGTTAACATCAGCCCCCTTTTTTAAAAGAATAATTAATATATCATATGCAATCTTTGGATTCATACATGCAATATGCAAAGGGGTATTTTTATTAGTATCTGCAATATTAACGTTAAAACCACACTTTATTAAATTAAGAACTGATAATTTGCAAGATTTTGAAACCGCATAATGAAGTAAGCTGCCACGTCTGGAATCTTTATAATTCAATATTTCTTTTTTGAACTTATTTGGTAACTCATTTATTTCCAAAAGTATATCAGGTCTATCTGATGATATAGCAGCAATAAACACTTCAAATATACGTTGTAAATTTTCACTATTTATTGCATCCTTGAGAATATCAAATATTTGATATGGATCTTCATATTGATAGACCGATTTTTCAGCATCAAAATTTTCTGTAAATTGCATACACTCCCCTTGTCATAGCAAATTCAAAATTATATTAAAAATTTTATAATTTCTATGCAAGGAATAAAAAAGGATAAGACTTACAATCGTCCCAAAATGCTCTGCATTTTTAGCAATAGCCGTACGGCAATAACTGTCGTCATTGCGCGCGGGCATAGCCCCGCAAAGCAATCCACATCATTCTTAAGGATGTATAGTGGATCGCCGCGGAAAACTTCATTTTCCTCGCGATTGTATGGGTTCGGAGTATCGGTGACGGAATATTGGAGGAAAAGGGTTGACAATAAGTCTGAAAGGGCTGTTTAAGCGCCTTCTTTTTTCCTTT
>MKSX01000009.1 GCA_001897445.1 Alphaproteobacteria bacterium 33-17
CAGCAATGACCATAACGTTGGTTTATGTAGTCATTCCGAAAGGCTTATAAAGCCTTGTGGGAATCCATACTGTAAATAAGGTTATTAGGTTGTTTGAGGCTATTAAAGCTTTTTTAGATTGCTGCGGAATGCTAAGATATTCCTCGCAATTACCTGCAGCAAGAACCGTCACCGATACTTTGAACTTCTAAAGCAATGACGATTAGATTAAAATTCTGAACTTAACGTTAAATAAAAAAAGTCCTTCCCTAGACGGGAAAGGACTTTTTTTAAATTAAGCAAATGGCTTTATGTATTACCACCAGCCTAGTAATTTCCACCAAGCGCCACCAACAAAGCCCCAAATACCAATTGTAGCTAAGCTCATAAAGAACCCAACAAACCACCAGTGCATTACCTGAACATATCCAGGACCAAATAGCACTACAGCAGAAGATGTGCCGTAATGGGTCATATGTGAGAATAAGTTACTTACATAACCAAGTACTAATGCGGCAAGAAGCGGCGGTGTTCCAGCTCCTACTGCAACGCTTAGGAATAGTGTATACATAGCGCCAATATGAGCAGTGTTACTTGCAAAGAAATAATGGCTATAGAAGTAAATGAGAACTAAGCCAATAAATGCTGTATGCCATGGCATTCCGGCAAACATTGAACTCATAGATGTGCTGAACCAGTCGATAAAGCCGAATTCCTGTAAGAATTTAGCAAGTGATACTAAAATCGCAAACCATAATAAAATATGCCAGGCTTCTTTTTCTTTAATAACGTCTTCAAAGCTGATAACGCGGCTTAAAAGAAGAAGTACCACACCGACAAGTCCTGTTGTTGTAGGGTGAATATGGAAAAAGTCAGAGAATACCCATAACACAAGCATGGTCGAGAAAATACCTATCATAAACCATTCGTCTGTCTTAATTCTTCCCATTTCCTTTAGTTTTTCGCTGGCAAGCTCTTTAGAGCCTTCAAGTTTTTTAAGAAGAGGAGGGTGAAGTAAATACACAATAAGCGGAATAAGCATAAGAGTTACAAAACCAGGAACAATTGCCCCCATAAACCAGTTTGTCCATGTGATTTCTGCGCCAAACTTAGCAGCAAATTCCTGTACCATTGGGTTTGCAGCCATTGCTGTGAGGAACATACCGCTACATACTACGCTCGCATGATAGCTTACTTGTACCAAATAACTACCAACCCTGCGGGATGTATTATTATTTGGGTGGCTTCCTAATGAATCTGCCATAGATTTAATAATAGGGTATACAATGCCGCCAGCTCTTGCTGAGTTACTTGGAATAAGCGGTGCTGTCAAAAATTCAGTGAAAACAAGGCTATAAGCAAGACCAATACTATGCCCGCCAAATAATTTAATGAAAATATACGCAATACGTGACCCTAACTGGCTTTTAATAAAGCCCCTTGCAATGAAAAATACGAATACTATGAGCCATACTACATGAGAGCCATAGCCAGATAAAGCCTGAGCTATTGTAATAGTATTTGTAAGTATTGCTACAAGCAAGCTCATAAGAGCAACGGCTCCCATAGGGAAAGGCTTTAAAATAATAGATACGATTGTTGCGAAAAATATTGCAAATAAGTGCCAGCCCTGTTCAGGCATGCCTTGTGGGGCAGGGGACATATAAATGACTGCACCAATGGCAAAAGAGGCGGCTAATTTTAAGTAATCCGGAATATGTTGTTTTATTGAACTTGCGCTTGATTCACTCATGATTTTTATATGTGATTTAAAGTTGAACAAATTGTGTTATCGGTAATTAAAAATTTCTATAATTATCAATAGTCTTACTCAGACGAGATATCACTTTCAAACCTATTTAGCAAGGTAAATATATAATATTATTTGGATAGTTAATTTAATAAATGATTGAATAATTATGTGTAATATGTTAAAATTTTAATTAAATAACATTATAATGGGAACGAACTATGAAGCTTCAAAATGGGACAAATTACCCGAATTTGTATAGTGTAAATACGGTGCTATTTTCAAATCCTAAGTTCAATTTAAAAGAGGTTTTGACGCAGGTAGAGAAGGAAATCAAGGATCTTCCAGAAAATAAAAAAGATGAAGTTAGAAAAAAGAAAATAGAAGCTAAGAGAGATAACCTTCTAAAACAGTTTGGTCTTGATCCAAATAATCTAGAGCAAATGACTAGGTTTGAAGATTATTTAGCAATAGACCAGCATTTGTATCAGGATAAAAATGAATGGGCTGATAAAAATCAGAACCGTATTGATCTCTTTAAAATACTAACTTTTAAAGAGATTAAAGAATTAGAGTTAAATAAAATACCAGTGCAATTTGATAATAAGCTAATTGATCAAACTCAAAATATTAATGCTGCATTTGATGATTTAAATATTAAATACCAAAATTATTTTAATGAAGAAGATAGATCAAAATACGAAGAAATTTTTAATATTTTATTTTTAGTATCTTATTCAAATGAAACTAATCCCAATTTGAATGAAGTAGCAGAATATGCATATAAAATGATGATTTTATTTGGAAAAGAACCAGACAGAGCATTTAATAACTTCACAAAGTTTGTTCAGTCTCATGCATCTAACCTTCAAAAGCCTATACATGACGTGTTTATACATAATATTCCAGTAAAAGGTGAGTGCAATATAGAAGCCTGGAAAATATTTATGATGAAATCAGGGGTAGAAGTATTAAAAAATATTGAGAATGCTCCAAAAATTGAAAAAAAGTTAAATGGAAATGTTCCCAAAAACTTAAATGAACTTCAAGAAATATTGCCAGAACTCACTTATAATAGGTTTAAAGAAAACCCAAAAATGGCAAAAATTTTCAAACAATATGATGTTTCAGAAAAGATATTTGACAGAAGTCTGGATTTAATTGCTTCAGGTCAAATAAAAATAAAAGATAAAGACGCTCTCCCTAATGTGACTATAGATGTAGCCCAAGAGGTAAATCCAGAATATAAAAATTTATATTTAGTTAAGCTTCCCGAAGGTAATTTAAGAGGTTTAATATTAGGTAAAATTACTGATTGTTGTCAATCAATTAACGGTAATAGTGAGACCTGCGTAATAGATGGAATGACTAGAGAGAATAATGGATTTTACGTTCTTATAAAGGCAAATCCTAAACAAACATTTGATCCTAATAAAATTGATTGGAATAGTTTTGAAAAGAATGGTCATGAAATAATAGGTCAAGGTTACACATGGCTTAGCCAATTTAATAACATGGTTATAGATAGCTGGGAAAACTTAAGACCGACAGTAAATGATACAATGATGCCAGATATACTTGCTAAATTTGCCCAAAAAGTTACAGAGAATAATAAAACTGTTTCAATGGTGATGTTAGGTAAAGGGGGTAAGACTCCTCAAGAATTCGCAGATAAAGGATATACTATGAATCCGTTTCCAGACAAGCTTAAAGAAGGTTATATGTATGGGGATGCACGTAATCAATATATTTTATATAAAAGTCATGATTTATCTGTAATGCAGTCAATGTTACTAGAAATACCAAAGTTTCGTGATAAAAAATGGCTTATTAATAGTTTTAGAAATATCAGAGAAGCTAAATATTTCATAGAACTCTACAGAAACGGGGAATTATCAAAATCTGAGTTTAGAAATTTTAGCTATAGTGTGGCAAAAACGTGTATTTCTGAAGGTGCAACTTTTGAAAATATGTGGAAATTATATAAGAATAGTTCTGCGCAAGAATATAAAAATAAATGTGTATTAGTAGCAGATTATATGCGTAAGGGGATATATAATTTTTGTAGCATGGACGATTTTTTTAGTTTAGAACCTAACCGAATGAAATTTGTACTTAAATATGCTATAGCGAATATAAAAGAAAAGGATCGGCATTATGCAGAGTCTATTCTTTATTTGGCTAAAACTTTAGATGATAAGACTATAGAAAATTTAAATAAACCTTTCCTCTTGAGCAAACATTTAAGGATAACTAGGGACTTTAACCAAAATTTTTTTGGATCTAAATATTTAGATCCGAAATACTTAGATGCAATTTATTCTGAAGCATTTGTAAAGCTAAGGGATTATAGGTTTTTAAAGTTTGAAGAAATTTTAAATTTAGGTCCAATATATCTTATTGAAAATCAAGAAAAAGTAGAAGCTTCATATATTAACAATTTTTTTAAAGATCAGTATATTAAAAATGAAAATGACGAAATTTTAGCTGAATCTTTAACAATTAAACAAAAATTAAGACTTCTTAACCCTAATATTATTGAAAGCTTTAAGAATAATATATTTAACTTAAATGATATCAACCAGATTGGATTAGATAAAATATTTATTTTATCTAATCCAATCTTTCTGAATATTTTTAAAAATAAAACTATTGAATTTAAAAAATTAGCTGAGTTAAAAATTGAAACTTTAAAAGTATTAAGCGAATCATCTCTAATAGAAAATTTTAAAGAAAATGAGCATAATACTTTCAATAAATTAACTGTATTATCACCTGATCAAATAGAAGCAATTGAATCATTTGATGCTATATATATATATAATAAACTTGGAATTTCATTTGATAATTTTATAAATGTTGAACCAGATAAAATAAGATATCTACTTCCTTATATTAACGCTGAAGATGAATATAGTTGTGTAATGGATGAAAAATATCAAACAAAATATATTTATGTGGATGAAACAGATATTAAAACTGTACCAGATTTTATAGTTTCAGTTTTAGAAAAAAGTAAGATATCATTTGAAGAAATTATTGGTTTAGATGAAAAAATATTAAGGAATATGTTACCAGCGTGTAAAGATTTACCTAAGGAATCTTTAAGTATAGAAATTATTGAACAAACCACAAAAGAATATATTGCTAAGCAAGAAGCTAAAAAAATAGTAAAACCTGTAAGCACTTCAAAGTTAAAGTTAACGCCAGAAGAAAAAGTTAAAAAGAAAGAGCGTTTTGCCCCAAATAATCTAGAAAAAGAATTGGAGAGAAGACGTACTAAGGGTCAAAAAGGTGGAGCAGGGAATAATTTGCAGTAAGTTTTATTTATGCAAATTATAATCCCTTTGTAATCTCATCATATTTCTTAAAATTAATAAGGTTTTGTTTGAGGTCATCAAGTCTTAACATACATGGACCGTCACTTGGTGCGTTATCTGGATCCTGATGAACTTCTGCGAAAATTGCTGCAACGCCAACTGCTAAGGCTGCTCTTGCTAAGACTTCAACAAACTCACGCTCGCCGCCACTTTCATTGCCTTTTCCGCCTGGCTGCTGTACAGAATGTGTTGCGTCAAACACCACAGGTGTTCCGGTTTTTGCCATAATTGCAAGTGATCTCATATCTGTAACGAGTGTGTTATACCCAAAACATGCGCCGCGCTCAGTTACAAATACCTGGTTGTTGCCTGTAGATGTAACCTTATCGACCACGTTTTTCATATCCCAGGGGGCTAAAAACTGACCTTTTTTAACGTTTATTGCTTTGCCAGTATTACCTGCAGCAATTAATAAATCTGTTTGTCTGCATAAAAATGCAGGAATTTGAAGTACATCAACATGAGGTGCAACAATAGCGCACTGCTCTTCTGTATGAACGTCAGTAAGTACTGGTAAGTCAAAGTTTTTACGTACTTCATCAAAAATCTCTAAAGATTTTTCTAAACCTAAGCCCCTAACGCCTTTAATAGAGCTTCTGTTGGCTTTGTCATAAGATGTTTTGTATATAAGCGGGATATTAAGCTCAGTGCAAAGTTTTTTAAGGTTTTCTGCCATAAACATGGCATGGTCACGTGATTCAAGCTGGCATGGTCCTGCGATTAATACGAAAGGAAGATCGTTTCCGATTGTAACATTACCAACTTTAACGTGATTTGCCATGATAATTACCTATAAAACGTGTTTTTTATGATTTTCAGTAGAAGCCTTAATAAACGCTGAGAAAATTGGATGTGCATCAAACGGCTTAGACTTAAGTTCTGGATGGAACTGTACTGCTATAAAGAACTTATTGTTAGTATTTTCCATAATTTCAGGAAGTTTTCCGTCTGGAGACATCCCACTAAATATAATGCCGTGTTTTTTAAGGTCTTTTATATAGTTGAAGTTAACTTCATAACGGTGTCTGTGTCTTTCTGAAATATATGTAGATCCATAAATTTTATGAGCAAGTGATCCTTCTTCAATATAGCATTCATAAGAACCTACGCGCATTGTACCGCCAAGGTTTTTAGTATCTGCCTGACTTATTTCACCGTCTTTTACCCATTCAGTCATAATGCCGACAATAGGATGATCAGGATTCTCTTCAAATTCAGATGAATTTGCACCCTTTAGCCCTAATAAGTTACGAGCTGCTTCGATTGTGGCAATCTGCATGCCAAGGCATATTCCAAAGTATGGGATATCATTTTCTCTGGCATATCTAGCTGCTAAAATCTTACCGTTAATACCATCTTTACCAAAACCACCAGGAACTAAGATTCCATCAATGTCAGCTAGTTTTTCTGCAATATTATCATCATTCAGACTTCTTGCATTTACCCATTTTAGGTTAACTTTACAATCATTGTAAATTCCGCCGTGGTTAAGGGCTTCAATGAGTGATTTATAAGCGTCTTTAAGCTTGTTATATTTACCCACAATAGCAATTTTTACAGTTTTTTGTGGATTTTTGATTCTTTGAACAATATTAGACCATGTGCTTAAGTCAGGCTCTTCATAGTCAATATTAAAATGTTCTAATACTTGTTTATCAAGACCATATCCATGATAAGAAAGTGGCACTTCATAAATAGTATTAACATCAAGCGCTGGTATTACGTTTTCCATTTCAATATTACAGAAGAGAGCCATTTTAGCTCTGTCGCTATCGCTAATTTCACGATCAGCTCTGCAAAGTATAATATTTGGCTGAATACCAATAGCTCTGAGTTCTTTAACTGAGTGCTGGGTTGGCTTTGTTTTAAGCTCTTTTGATGCTGCAATATATGGAACAAGCGTTAAATGTATATACATTACATTTTCACGACCTACCTGATACCTAATTTGTCTTATAGTTTCAAAGAACGGTAGGGCTTCAATATCACCAACTGTTCCGCCAATTTCGCAAATCATGAAATCTACGTTATCGGGGTCACCTAATATGAATTCTTTAATTAAATCAGTAACGTGTGGGATAACCTGAACGGTTTTGCCTAAATAATCACCGCGGCGCTCTTTTTCTATTAAATTTAAATAGATACGTCCTGCAGTAATATTGTCGTCTTTTTTAGCGTTAACGCCAGTGAATCTCTCGTAGTGACCAAGGTCAAGGTCAGTTTCCGCACCATCATCGGTCACAAATACTTCACCATGTTCAAATGGACTCATTGTACCTGGGTCTACGTTTAAATATGGGTCGAGTTTTCTAAGTCTTACGGTAAAGCCATGGGCTTGTAATAACACAGCAAGACTGGATGCGGCAAGCCCCTTACCTAATGAGGAAACTACGCCGCCAGTAACAAATATATACTTTCTAGGCATCGGAACTAATCTTTCTTATCTAAATTTGGAATAACTACTTTATTTTCTTCGGTTTTTAATGTTGATTCTGTTATAGGGCTTGCATTATATTTTTTATCCATAGCAATAGTTAGAAGCAAGCTGTTAACCATAAAAATAGTTGCTAAAATTGCTGTTGTTTTAGTAAAGAAGTTGCTAGAACTAACCTGAACAAAACTATTAGCTGATCCACTTAAAGAACCTACGCTATCAGAGCTTGTTTTCTGAATCATTACTACAGCAACAAGTAATATTGCTACAGTTATTTGTATTATTAGCAAAATCGTTTCCATATTAAGTACCTATGCAAAATCTATTATTTTTTGAAATTCTTCGAGTTTTAGGCTGCTTCCGCCAACTAATATACCCACTACAGGCCACTCATTTAGAATCTCTTCAGCATTTCCTGAATTTACGGAACCACCATACACTATTTTTGCGTCATTCGCAAACTTCTTCTTTATAAAATCACAAACCTTTGAAACATCTGATTTTTTAGGTACTAAGCCTGTACCAATAGACCAAATAGGTTCATATGCAAATATGATATTTTTGGAATCATTAACTATACTCAGTTGCTGCTCAATAACATTAAGAGTCTGATTATTTTGAAAATCTTCCAATGATTCCCCAAAACAGAATATCGGAGTAAGATTATTTTGCAGCGCAAATTCCAGTTTTTTAGATAAAATTTCATTATTTTCACCAAAATACTGCCTGCGTTCAGAATGCCCAATTAAAACATATTTGCATCCAGATTCTGCTAACATTTGACCAGATACCTCACCGGTAAAAGCACCACTGTTAGGATAATTCCAGGATAAATTCTGGCTACCCTTGCTAAAACTTACTTCCTGACTTAAAAGATGCATGGGCGGGCAAATAATAACTTCAGTATTTGACTTTGCTTTTAAATTGCTATTAAAAGCATTAAGCAAGGCTTTAGAACCATTCATTTTCCAATTGGCAATAATGTATTTTTGCATATTTTCTGATTTTTTAGTGGTTTATAATGTATTTCGGCAGGATATAGGCTGATATTTAATGTGTCAAGTCAGAGAAGTTGTTTTGCTGATGTTAAAAAAATGATAAAAATATTATTATTTAGATATTGTAATAGAAGGATTTTATGAAACTTCAAAATGGCTATGATTATCCAAATTTGTATAGTGTTTATAAAGAGTTGTTTTCTGAAAAACCATTTTCTGAAAAAGAATTTTTACAAGAATTAGATAAATTTTTACTGAATATTCCCGAAGATCAGCAAAAAATTATTAAAGAACGGAAAATTGATGAAAAAAGGAAAAACTTGTTAAAACAATTCGGAATTAATGAACGTCCGAGATTTACTAAAGACAACTTCTTATGGTATTGTCAGGCAACAAATGGTGCATCGGAAATTGGTAAATTTTTATTCCAATCTGAATATAATCAGGGACAAATATTTAATGCCGAAGGTTTAGAAGAGCTATTTAAAAATATAAATGATAAAGGTAAATACCTAAACGACAGTGACTACAATAATTTTGTTAAACTTTATAAGGTAATGGAATTTGTAAGTGAGGTAGTAGAAAGAAGATCAATAAAGCCCGCTCAGATAGCTCAGAAAACATATAATTTAATGGCAATTTTTGATAAAGATCCTGAAAAAGCACTCAATTATTTAAATAACTTTATCTCAAAAAATTCGGGTTACCATGACTATCCTGTGGACAAGATTCTAAATTTTGAACTTCCTCCAAAAAATATGATACATTTATCAGCGTGGAAAAAATTATTAAAAGATCATGGTGATGTAGTTATTCAAATGTTATCTAAAGCAGTTCAATATGAGAATCTTTTGGATACAAATAATTCTCGAGGACCTAAAGATATAAGTGAATTAAATCTAATACGGGTTAAGGTAGAGTTTGAAAGATATAAGGAAAATCCAAAGTTAGCAGAGTTATATTTCTTTCATAATGCTAAAAGCGGTCAATATAATCAAACTTTAGATTTGATAGCAAATGGTTCAATTAAATTTAAAAATAAAGATAATTTACCAATTGTTACTTTAGATGTAGGCTCGGAAATAAGGTCACAGGTTTCTAAAGACATATATCAAAGATTTCGTAATTTATCAGAACAAAAGGTTGGCTTAGATAATAAAAAAATAACTGCTGAACAAAGAGCTGAAAATATAGAAAAAATAACAAAAAAGGAAGTCGATAATTATATTGATAATCTTTATATGGTAAAATTACCAGCAGGTGATTATAGAGGCTTAATTTTAGGTGATATAAGTAAATGTTGTCAGACGATTGGACGAAATGGTGAGCAATGTGCAATTGACGGAACGAATCTGGAAAATAATGGTTTTTACGTTTTAATAAAAGCAAATGCGCAAACAAGTTTCAACCCTGCTAAAATAGACTGGGATAACTTTGAAAAAAATGGGCATAATATTATTGGTCAGGGTTACGCATGGCGTAGCACTAATAATAATATAGTTTTTGATAGCTGGGAAAATGCCAGCCCTGAAATTGATAATGATGCAACACCAAGTATACTTAAAGCTTTCTCTGAGAAATTAATAGATGCAGATCCTACAATATCTAAAGTTATAATAGGTTTAGGTGGTAGAACCCCGCTTCAAGTACAAAGCGCAGCAACACCTAACAGGATACCAGACACTATCATTGAGGGGGTGCAATATAAAGATTCAAAATCCCAAATGTGTATTGCCAAGAATAAAAAAATAATAGAGTTTCAAGAAAAATTAAAAAAATCTAATCCATATCTTACTGACGAATTTATTAATTCTATAACATCTTTAAAGCAAGTTGCTGAACTTGAGCAAATAGTAAAGTCTGACAATTCAGAAATTATTTTAAAGCAGCTTGATAACACAATGGTATGTAATTTAATGCATCATAATTTTAGTATTGAAGAAATAAAAGATATATATGTATTAAATTCACCGGAAATATCTAATGCTATCATAAAATGCCTTGCTTCTGAATCTTCTGATATATTACATAGCCATCATATTTTCAAAGATTCTTTGATGGACTTAGAGTTTCCAAAGCTACAATTAATAGCGTCAGTAGATGGACTAAATTTCTTGGAAGTTTCGCAAAAACATAGCCTTAATTTCACCGAAATTTATGAAAAGATTAAAACTATAGATGTTGAGAATCTAGAAGCTATTTTTAAAGCAGGCGATCCTTCAAAATTACTAGAATTTAAAGCTGATGAGCAAAAACTCGATACTACGATTACTAAATTAGATAAAAGCCTTAATGAATTCGGTACAGCTTCATTGAAATCATGGCAGGCAAAAGTAAAAGTTGAATCTAGGGAAAAGTCTGTAATACCAATCAATAATAAGGGTTATATTAAGAGTAATGAGAGACAATAGTTTCGCTAGCAGCTTAATTATTAAATATCTAAAGAGAGGATTACTTTTCAAACGCCAAATCATATTCATTAAGTTTTTGCTCTAGTATCTTAATAGAAATACCTAAAATATTAGCCGCCAGGTTTTTGTCACCAAAGTATTTTTGCATAGTTCCCTGAATAGCTTCTTTTTCCATTTCGGCAAGTGTTTTAGGTTTATCTATCTGGTTTAGCTCTAACATTAATGACTCGGGGTATACTACGCCATCGATAGCTAATAATATTGCCCTATATATTGTGTTTTCAAGTTCCCTAACGTTTCCTGGCCATTCGTAGTTTATTATTATGTCAGCTGCTTCTTTAGAAAAACTTGGCGTTTTAATGCCATTTGACTTTGCATATTTTTCAGCGTAATGCTTTGCAATATCCATTATATCTTCTTTACGCTCAGAGAGTTTGGGAAGCTGTAAATTTATAACATTAAGTCTGAAGAATAAATCTTCTCTGAACCTACCTGCTTTAACTTCGTTTTTAAGCTCTCGGTTACTGGTTGCTAAGATTCTAACATCTAAAGAAATATTATCGTTACTACCAACCCTTGTAATTTGCTTTTCCTGAATAGCTCTGAGTAATTTTGCCTGAAGTCTAATGTCAATTTCGCTTATCTCATCAAGTAAAAGTGTTCCGCCATTTGCTTCCTCAAATTTACCTATGCGGCGGGCAACAGAGCCTGTAAACGCGCCTTTTTCGTGACCAAAAAGTTCAGATTCAAGTAAATTTTCAGGGATTGCGGCGCAGTTTACTGCTACAAATGGTTTTGTACTGCGCTTACTATTTTGATGAATGAATCTTGCCATAACCTCTTTACCAGTACCAGATTCACCAGTAATAAGGACGGTTGCATCAGACGGAGCAATTTGTTTGGCAATTTTTGATACCCTCTGCATAATAGGGCTATCAGCAATAAATGCATTTGAATTTGTTTTTGTTACAGCCTCTAAGATTGCTGATATTAGTTCTTCATCAGGTGGAAGGGGGAGGTATTCTGCTGCACCTTGTTTTATTGCTAAAACTGCTCTGTCTTTATTATTATCAATACCGCAGGCAATGATTGTTGAAAATATCTTTTCCTGTTCTAGTTTATCTTTTAAATCAGCAATATCAAAATGTATATCTGCAAAAATTGCATCAGCACTATTGCCTAATAGTATATCTTCGATAGCCTTGTCTATATTGCTTACATAACGTACTGACGCGCCATTTTTCTTAGCGATCTGTCCTGCTATGTGAAGCTCTCCCTGAGGCTGTCCGATAATCAGAATTTTCATAATTAAGACTCAAAATACCTAATACGTTTATCTGCTGGTAAAATAGAGTTAAGTGTTGTTTCAAGTAATCTTGGATTTTGGCGTTTTGCCATTGACATAACGGTTTCTAAAAGAATTTTTGATAATACAAGCTCTTCTTCGGTGTTTCTCTCTAATTTTGAGGCAAGAGGAAACATAAACATATACGAAATGCACGCACCATAAAATGTTGTAATAAGAGCAACTGCCATAGCAGGACCAATTTTACTAATGTCACTTAAGTTACTTAGCATTTGAACAAGCCCTACTAAAGTACCTATAAGACCCATAGCTGGAGATATTTCCCCGGCTTTTTTAAGCATTGAAACAGTTTTTTTATGACGTTCTACAAAAAATATAATGTGCTGAGTCATATTATATTCAACATATTCAATGGTAGCATTATCCATTACCATTTGTACGCCTTCCCAAAAAAATTTGCTAAATTCTTTAATTTCATATTCTGATTGCGATAATGTCACAATATTTTTTTTATAAGCTTTTTCAGCATATTTAATGGCTATATAAGCAACATCGCTTAAATCTTTTGACTCATAAAAAACTGTTTTGCCAATTACTTTAAAGCTGTGCAGAACTTCTTCAAAACGAAAGCATGCGGCTGTTACAAAAAAAGTGCCACCAACAACAATTAGGAATGATTCAAGATCGATAAAGTTTTTTATACTGCCACCAAAGAAAATAGCAGCAAGAACTAGTCCGCTTGCAAATAATATTCCGAATAAACTTGTATAATCAGCACTTTCTCTTACTTCATTCATGTTAGTTATCCTTTTCTGCTCTAATAATTTCAGTTAGAGTTACGCCAATTTTATCGTCTACAATTACAACTTCACCTTTTGCTACAAGTCTGTCATTTACTAAAATATCAACAGGATCACCAACTTTACGGTCAAGTTCGACCACTGAACCTTTAGATAATTTAACAAGTTGACCTACTGTCATTTCAGAGGTTCCTAAGATTACAGATACTAATACAGGTATATCATATACACTTTCGATTTTAATGTGATCCTGGTCGACCACTACTTCTTGGTTCTCTGCCACTTTTATTCTCCCAGCAATACATATTTATTCATATATTAATATAAGCTAAAAAAATCGCAAGTCATTGAATTTATTAAATTTTTTGATATTTTGTTTTTATCAGCTTGAAAAAAGTTAATATTTAGTTTATAAATAAATACAAATTAACTAAATGAAAATACCGCCCAATTGGTAAATACAAGTGCTGTTTACTGTATATTGTTGAAAAATATAGAGTAGTACGATTATAAATCATAATTACAGGTCATTAAAATGTCAAAAAAACAAATTCATCCCGTTATGAAATTTTTGGAAGAAAAGTTTGAAAATGAAGGGACACCTAAAATCTTATTGCAGAGATTGTCGCAGGTTATAGTTCCTTTTGAAAATAACTTTACCATGCCTAAACAATTTACTGTAGATCATGTTATTAAATATCAGGGACGTATACCTTGTTTGACAGCAGATCAATATATTAAGTTTGTCACACATTTTACAAAAGCAGCTGATGAATCGCAGCTTAAGACACAAAGTATATTTAAAGAACTAACGAATATAAACGATTTAGCCAAAAATAATTCAATCATTTTTAATAATATTGATGAGTTTTTTAAAAGAATTGAACCTTATATTGATCCTGCTTTTGCGGATGTAATTAAAGAATTCAGAGAGAATAAAGAATTACGAAAAAAAGAACGTGAAGATATTGATAATAAAGATAAGGAATATACTACAGCGTCTAAATCTAATAATAAAAATACTCAGGAATTTGTAATCGAGCAGATTCCTATAAATTCTGAGATATTTATATTTAATTTACAAAAGGATATAAACTGGGAAGTTCCTGAAGTAGATTACATTAATAAATTAAAATATGACCTTCTGCATACAAGTAAACTATCTATTGGGATAGCAAGTGATAATGATATTTTATACTATGAAGGTGCATATAGAAATGTATCTGCGCACCAGCTGGTCACAGCTACAGCAATATCTTATCAAAGATTAAAATCCAAGAAAAAGATACAAATTAGTACCCAAACTTTACTTTTGTTAATGAAGAATTTAGTTAAAAGGGATGTTGTACTTCTAGAAGGTCTCAAAAATCATCTTGAAGGTTTAGCTGCTCAAATAACCGAAGAGAAATCTTCAAAATATCTTAAAGAAATTTTGGAAGAAATTAATAAAAGTATTCTAAAATTAAAAGAAGTATTTGATTCTCAAAATATTACAAAGGAATTACCTGCTGTTAATCAAAATGAAAAAGACCTAGAAATTGAGAATTTAAAAAAAGAAATTAAGCTTATGAAAGGTAGGCTTAGTACTCAGGAAATGATGATAAATACTAATGGGCAACAATCATTACAATTAATGAATGAGAATTCAAAATTAGATTCTATGGTACGTCGTTTACATAAAGAAAAGTTAGCTTTGGAAGAAAAGTATCAAAATCTATATAAGGTACTTGAAGAGCATAAAAAAGATAATTTTAAGGCTAAGTACGAAGATTCTCAAAAGCAACTTGAAGAAATTAAGAAAAAACTTGATTCTGAAAGAAATAACTCAGAGAAAAATGCAAAAGAAGCACAAAAAAATGCTTTAGATAATCGCGTATTACAAAGCCAGTTTGAAAGCCTTAAAAAAGATAATCAATTATTACAGGCAGATAATATTAATAAAGCTAATGAAATAGCAAAGTTAAGAAATCAGGCA
This sequence comes from Alphaproteobacteria bacterium 33-17, assembly GCA_001897445.1. NCBI lineage: Bacteria > Pseudomonadati > Pseudomonadota > Alphaproteobacteria > Alphaproteobacteria bacterium 33-17. The sequence goes on from MKSX01000009.1 coordinate 15,034, forward strand.
TCAGAAATAGCAAATTTAAAAGCAGAGAATGAAAAACTTACTAAAGAAATTCAAAATCTAAAAGCTCAACAAGATGAGCAGGCTCAAGACCTGAAAGATCAAAATCAAGCACAAATTAATGAATTAAACACTAAAATTGAGCAGCTATTAAAAAAACAAGGTCAGCTTGAGTATGATAATTATCAACTAGGTTTTAAGTTACTAGAAGCCAATACTGCATTAAATGAAAAAAATGATAACACTGAACTTGAAGCGCAGTTTATTGATATTGCTCAAGACGCACTTGCAATGGCAGAGAAAATTCAAGAATTAGAGAAAGCTAATGAGGGACTAACTTCCCGAAACTTTAAACTTCATAATATGATAGTGAATTACGAAGATCAAATAGAAGACTTAAAAGAAACAGAGAAAAAATTTGAAGAACTTAAAAGCAAATATTTAACAGTTCATGGAAAGCTAAAGCATGTTAAAAGTCAGCTGGATATAGCAACAGGAATCATAAAAGATAAAAATGAAACCACAAATGTGGATGAAATCAAAGAAAAAATTACACAGTTTAGAATAATGCTTGATAGTCAAAAGTCGCAAAACATAGCTAAATCTGTAATCCACGACAAAAAATAAAATATTATAAAAATGGAAAAGCTCAGAGGTCAGTAATTATGAGTAAAAAGAGAAAAGAGCAAGATAGGGAAAGTAAAAGAGTTGATAACATCGAGCAAAATATAGCCGCAAGTAGGGATAAGTTGATGCAAATGGCCAACATAAACATGTTTACGTTAGAAGAGAGAATTAATGTTATTGCTAAACCTAGTGAATTTATTAGCAGGCTTGAGGAGGTTATAGAATATGATCCAAATTCTGATCGTAAACACGCCAGAGAAGGTGATATTATTAAAATTGGTGGTAAGCTAAGAAAAATAACTGTTATTCAGGTAATAGACGCTGCTACATCATTTTACGAGCAGCTTGAAAAACTAAAAAAAATGTTTGCCCCTGTTTCTAAAATGAATCTTGAATATAAAAGCATTGTTAATGAAATTAATCAAAGTTTTAAAATTATAGTAGAAACTTTCACCAATCCTGAATGTTTCAATGATTCCGAAAAAAGAGAAGAGGCACTTGCAGATTTAACCGAGAAGGTTGCCAGAATCCAGTCTTTTGCGGTTAGCGGAACCATAACAAATATTTTAGCTGAAAAAAGTTTGAAACTGATTTATCCAGTTGAGCAGGAAAAGCAAGAGCTTACAAAAAAACTTGAAGACCTTCAGAATGCTTTTGAAAGTTTTAAAGCAGACAAAGAAAATGAAATTAAGGCAAAACAGAAAGAAATTGAAAGTTTGAAATCAAATGTGAGGTCTTTAAAAGAAGTTTCTGGTGAAGTTGAAGAAAAGCTATGGATTGAAAGAAGGGAAAATGAGAATTTAAAGAAAGATAATGCTTCATTTAAAGAAAAAATTACAAAATTTGTGAAATTATTTAATAAGTCAGCTACACCATCTTTAAACACGACCGAATTGCTTTTGCAATTTGACGAATCAATAAAGTATGTTTCAAATCCTATTGAGCGTAATGACAAGAAAGAGAAAAAAGCTGAAAATACAAATGTTCAGGAAGGGTATATTACTGCTCTTAAATCACAGCTTAATAATCAATGCTTAATAAATAAGAGTCTTGGCGAAAAGATTAAAGAAATACAAGATTCTTATGAAAAGCAAATTGCTAATCTAAAAATGCAGTTAAATGAAACTCATGAAAAAAATGAAAAGTTTAGCAAAAAAATAATAAGACTTGAAGCAGAAATAGGTGATTTACAATTATCAAAAATTGTAGCCCAAACCTCAAACAGACCTTTTAATCCTTCTTATGAGCAGAAAATTGCTGTGCTTAAAATGGAAGCTGAAAAGTACAAATTAAAATTAGGTAAGGCGGCAAACGAAATTATAACCTGCCAACAAATTATTACTGAATTAAGAGAAGAGTTAGATAAATTAGCAGAGGAAAACGAGAAGTTACATAATGAAAAAGGTAGTTCTCAAAGCAATAGTAATGACGCAGATTATATCAAAAAGCTTGAGCAGGAAAACCAAATGCTTAAATCAAAATTACTTGAGGAAAAAATAAATGGTTTCAGGAAAATTGAGGAGCTTAGAAAAAGCTATGGTCAGGTTATTTCTACCTATGAGAAAAAAGAAAATAACAAAAAAAATAAGGATTCAAAAAACGTAAAATTTAAATAGAACTATCTAAACTAATGAAGGTTGAAAATGTTAAGTCAAAATAAAATAGCAAATGGTGAATCTAATACCGAGAAAAGCGAATATAAGCTAAGCAGTATGCTTGCTGAAGAAATAAAAGTAACTGATGCTGCTAAAGAATTTAAGGTAAGATACAATACTTCAATTACCAAATATGATAATTTAGGGGATTTTCCTGAGGAATTTAACCTTGATGACCTGATAACATTCAACGATTTCCTTAGACCAATTACTGTTAGGCAATTGATCAAAGCTATAGATGACTTCTCAGTTGAAATTAGTAAGCTGGAACTAGAAAATAATAAAAATTATAATCAGTATAAAGCTATATCACCTTTTGAAGACTGGATTAAAAATAATAGTAAATTATTTGACTACGCTGACTTTATTCAGTCTGGAATAATACGTATATTTGGTAATGATCATAGTATTGTATCAAAGCTAAATGATATTATAAAAGAAATTAATGCCCAAAAAAATGATATTGCGAAACATCAAAAAGATTCGTCTGATTGTATTTTGTTTAAATCTATTCCGCAGTTATCAGTTCACCAGTTTTTAAAAGTAATTAAAGATGTTTTAAATACAAATTTAAATATAGATACAGCAATTAAGGAAGAAATAAACTTTGCTATTAACATTGTTGAATTTCAAAAAAGATTAAATACTGCATTAAACCAAGATAGTTTAAAAAATAGAAAAATTACTAAATCTGGTTCTGTATTAAAAATGGAAGATGGATATAGAGCAATTTCAATGGAGCAAATTTTATCTGTTGCATTAATTCTGAAAAATCAGTTGTCTCATAAGAAACATCTTAAGATAACATACGGGGTATTACTCAGCAAATTTAAATTTGTTGTAGAAAATGAATTGGTTATGCTTAAAAAGTTTAATGATATTATAAGTGAGATTTTAGAACTTGAGCTTGCAGATAATCTGAAACTAATCCTGAAAAGGCAGCAAAATTTGATTATTGAGTCAACGACAGAATATGCTAAAATATCATCACAAGATAATGTTCTGCCAAACAGTGACTCACTAGAAGATCAAACTAAAGAACTGGAAAAACTGCGTGCTGAAAATAAAGTATTAAAGCAAAAAAGTACTATATTAGAAGATCAAAATAAAGCCCTTAATAATATTGTTTCAAGTCAGAAAGTAACTAATGAAAGCTTAAATCAAGAAGTTAACAAAAAAGCAGATGAATTAAAATCAACAAAAAGTGAATTAGAAACTATTAGAAACCTGGCTGCTAGTTATTTTATTGAAATTGAAAATCTTAAAAAAGAAAAAGAGTCTACAAATAGCACCATTGCGTCTCTTACAAAGGAAAAAGAAAATTCTAAAAAATTAACCAATGTTAATGAAAATGAAGCAAATAGAATTGCCAATGTTATTAAAGAGAAGGATCAAATAATTACAAATCTTCATTTAAAAATTGCCGAGCAAAATAAAGAGATTAATAAAAATTTAAAACCTACAGAAATTGAGGAATTACAACATAAAATTCAATCATACAAAAAAGGTTTGGCTTTAGTTATTGGTAAAAAAGAATGCTTAGAAAGGAAAAACAGTGTTTTAGAAAGAGAAAATATTGAGCTTAATACTAAACTTGTAAATTCTCAATGTGAAGTAGCTAAATGGTATAGGAAATATATGGATTCAGTTCAGGCATTCAAAATTACTCAAAGCATTAATACTGAAATTGACGAGTTAGAGTTAGAAAAATTATTATTAGAAGAGACAAAAAATGATAATGATTTGGATTTATTAAAAAGATTTGAAAAAAAAGTATGTTTCCAGGAAATGGTGAGATCAGATCAGAAAGAATATGGAAGTGTTAGAATACTAGCCAAAAAATAATTTGGATTTTGTAACGGGCATAATTGTATAAAATAATTAAACTCCACTTGTAGATGTTAATTTTTTGTGTATATTCATGCCCGTATATAATATTTTCACAGTAAAAAACGTATGAGTACACATAAAGATTACCGCATTACTTCAAAAAATGATGGTATAACACTTATATTAAAGCCCAAAGCTAAAAGAAATAATAATGCTGTAGCCAATTCATCACAAGATAGTGAGCTTGTAAAAAGGCTAAAAGAAAAGATTAGCACTGATAATGTTCGTAATGAGTTTGATAAAAGATTTAACAAAAAAGTAAGTAGTAAAGATTATAAAAATTTTCCTGCAGAATTTACTTTGGATGATTTAGTAGTCTATAAAGATAAACCCAGGGCGGTTAGTTTTAGGCAAGTGATAGAAGTAATAGATACTTGTACGCGTGAAATTGAAACTCTTGAATTAGAAAATAAAAATAAGCTTAAGGCTATTAAATCAAATGATTTAAAAGAAAATTGGCTTAAAAATAATGACCTGATTTTTAGTGATATGGTTATCTTGCTTAGATTCATGATTGACCAAATATTAAAAGATAATAAGAAAGCTCCTGAATTTGAAATGCTACAGGAAACTATAGTTAAAAGAGCGTCTGAATTAAAAGCGTATGAAGAAATGAAAACTACTTGGTTTTCATTAAATTCATCTTCAGAAGTTTTTAATCAAGATTTTTCAATAAAAATTAGAGACAACATTCCAGTTTATCTTGAACTTGAAAAAATGTTGTTGCAGAAAAACTATATTGCTAAAAATTTAAATGAGTTTGGGGAAAGGCTAAGTATTCCGGTTAGTGCCAAAAAAATGAATAAAAAAAAGCACATTAAACCTGGAAGTATTCTGAAAATTGAAGATGAGTATAGAGAAATTTCAATGGAGCAAATTGTTGATATTTCAATTATTCTATATAATAAGTTGGGCTTTCAGAAAAAAAATAAAACTTTGTACAAAAATTTAGAATTTAAATTTAGTAATTTAATTGAATTAGAATTATCTCTTTTTGCAGATTTTAAAGAAATGTTATCAAGACTTTCTAATATTGAAGCAGAGGAAACCCTAAAAAAATCTATCGATACAATATATAAAAATGTTATCGCGTCAGAGCTAACTTACGAAAAGATCTTATTAACTAATAAATTAGTAAGTGAAACTTCACAAATGGCTGATGATCCTGATGTTATCAAGGAAAGAATTCATAGACTTAGGGCGCAAATTGAAAATCAATCCAATGAAATTAATACACTAAAAAACCACTTGAAAGATGAAATAAAGCTTTCGAGTAATCTTAAAGCTAAGAAATCTTTAGATAGCGAAGCGCAATCAAATAATAATCAATTATCAAACCAATTGAATAAAGGAACAGATATGTCAAAGAAAAGATTAAATCGAGATAAAGATGGTAAGGTTATAATAAACGACGAACAAGAAAAAGCAATTAGAAAGGAAATATCACCATTTCTAACATTTCCATTTATTATATCAAAGCAATCATTACAGGTATTGGCGGATCAAGCTGGAACACTTAAACGAGTGATAAAATGGAAGGAAGATCCTGAAATGTTTGCCGCAATGATCAATACACCTGTTACACAAGATTTGGTGTTGCAATATAATACAGCGTCATCAAATGATCTGGTTGCTGTTAATGGCGTTCCAGTGACAATGGTAGTAGAGCAATTAAAAAGTGCAGCAATAGACTTTTTTGACCTTTTCAAAAGCTCAGCAATTCATATTAATGAATTGGATCATATAATAGGATATTACAGACATATATTTAAAGAAATTTTTAAAAATTATTATCAATTAATAGGTATACTTGATGGTTATAATAAGACTGAAAGAGATGAAAATAAGCGAATAATAGTTGAAAAGATTCTGAATTCTTATTTAGGTCTTGAAAATCATATAAATATGATAGGCGGATTTATAGATGGTAAGATAAAATTTAAAGATAGTTATGGTACATTAGGATCTGAAGAATATATAAAGTTAAAAGATAAATATAAAGCTGCAAAAGGTAAAATTAAGGCATTAGAAATAAAGATACTTGATTTAAATTTACAAAAAGAAGAAGCAGAAAAAGAATTGTTTAGTCTTAAAAAACAGGTGGAAAGTTTAAGTAAGCAAAATAAGGCTAATGAAGAAGCAACTAAAAAAAATCAAATATTAAGTCTTACTATTGATTCTATAAAAAAACAGTTAGAAGCTAAAGAAACTGAGCTTGGATATGCATTAAGTGAAAGAAGAAATGCGCAATCAGAGCTATCAAAATTTAAAGATTTTGTAATTAAGTTTATAAAAATTCATAATAGTGAGGCTAAAATTCCTGTATCTGAAAAAGATCTAATGAAAATAGCTGAAGAAATTTTAATTAAGTCTCAGCTTTCAAAGCCTTCGTCTTTACCAATTCCTGCGCCCGCAAAAGGAAAGATTGGTCAGCAACAAGACAATAGAATAAAAGAGTTAGAAGATGAGAATGCTATAATTAAAGACCAGAATAAGATTTTATCTTCTGAAAATATGACTCTTGAAGTGAGAAACAATAATTTACAAACAACAAATTCGAAGCAAAAAGATGCGCTAATAAACCTGCGTATGGAATTTAGTAGTAAATTTGATAGCCAGCAAACTCAGATAGATAGCCAACAAGCTGAAATTGAAAAATTAAGGGAAATGCTAAAAACTGCAAATGCAACAATAGAAGCGCAGAAGTTAGAGAATAATGAACTGAAGCAAAAAAACTCCAGTTCAGAGCAGGAAACAAATGATTCTATAGCTAATACCCAAAACAATCAGCAAACACAAATTAATACAGAAGAGTTTGATAGGCTAGAAGCTGAAATTGCATCTTTAAAAGAAGATAAACAAAAAATTAAATTTGAATTAAATAAAATTAAATTTAATCAATCGATAAGTACAGGTAATTTAGAGGTTGAAAAGCTTCACAATAGTAATTTGAAAATTTGTATTGAAAATTTACAAAAGCAATTAAAAGAAAGTAAAGACAAGATCAGGAATCTTAAGAATGAACTTGAAGCGGAAAAAGAAAAGACAGAATATTTAACTAATACGTTTAAAGCTCAGATTTCAAAAATACAAGAAATGTATAATCAGGTTGATCAGAGAAATAGAGAAGCTGAAGAAATAAAATCCGCAGATTACAGGTCACAAAATACAACTAAAAAAAATGTGACTTTTGCTGATATGGTAAAAACTGGTAATATTGAATTAGTTAACCAAAAATAGACTTAATAAACTCTGCGCCTATAATAACAACGGCTGAGGCAACTGCCCAGCCAATTATAGATGCGATCATACCAAGTACAACAAATGCACCGTCTCTGCGTATTAAGCCCATTGATATAAGGGCGGTGCCAAGTGCTGGTATGGCATTACCAAATATAATTGGCAATATTACACATACCGAATTTAAGATCATGAAAATACCAATTACTTTATATGGAATGGTATTTGGGCAAAATACCCAAAATCTTGGGCGTGATAATTTTTCAAATTTTCTTACATATGGGGCGATTTTCTCTAACACGCTTGCAAGTTTATGGCGTTCAAACGATTTTTTAGCAATAAATGCCGGAAGCCATGGAGCAGGCTGGTGCAAATAAAACTGAAGAGAAAACATAAGAAGCGGCATTCCTAAAATAGTGGTAAAGCCAGGTGGGTATGGAAGAGGGATAGCGATAGGGATTGAGAAAATAAGAAGTATAACCCCAAATCCCTTTGATTTTAAAGACTTTTTGATTTCATTTAAAGTAATTAAATCTTTTTGCATTATGCTTAAGTTAATTTATTTTTGTTTTCTTCATTTACATTATCATCTTTTACGCTGTTACGGAAGTTTTTAATTCCTTTTCCTAAATCGCCCATGACTTGCGGCAGTTTCCCTGCTCCGAAGAGAATTAGTACGATTGCTAGAACAATGATCCAGTGTGATATACTTGTAATACCCATAAAAATACCTGCATTTTGAGTAGTTTATATATAAAATATACATTTATGTTGTAATTTTCAAATTTATAATTACTATAGGATGATATTTTTGGGGTTTTTATATGAGAAATTTACAAATATTTTTTTCATCACTGGTATTAGTAACAGTATTTGTATGGTGTTTAGTTGTATCTCGCATTAGTTTAGCCGATGATGCATCTAATGTTTTAGTTACAATTAATGACACGGTAAACTTTGATACAGCAAAGTTTGATAAAGCAATTAAATCTGCGCTTATGATCAATCATGATACGGTTTTTACTGTAACAGTTTCAAATGAAGTTGCAGCAGGTAAAATTTTAAAAGTATTAGAAAATAATGGCATAAAGCAAAGCCATATGCATCTTACTACGTCGGATAAACTTGGTTTACACGAGGCGTTGGTAACGGTTGCGGCATGTAAAGATTCTTGCGAATCTAAATAAATTGCTATCAAAAAATTTTCGTTAAAATTTCAATTAATTAATAGAGTTACATATAACTATGAGCATGTTTAGAAAAAAATCATTCGATCAAATGGCTAATTCTGCACAGGGTTCTTTCAAAAAGACTTTAGGTGCATTTGATCTTATAATGTTAGGTATCGGCGCAATCATTGGCGTTGGGATATTTGTAATAACTGGTACAGTATCTGCAAAGTACGCAGGTCCTGCAATTACGGTTTCATTTGTACTGGCTGGAATGGTTTGTATTTTTACGGCATTAGCCTATGCTGAGCTTGCATCACTTTTACCTATAGCAGGTGGGGCGTATTCATATTCATACGTAGTACTCGGGGAAGTATTTGCATGGATGGCAGGTTGCTTTGTAATAATGCTTAATGCTTTTGGGTCTGCAACTGTAGCATCTGGCTGGTCAAGTTATGTAACTGGATTACTTAAATATGCGGGGGTTGAGCTGCCTGAAGCATTTTTGACCGTACCAGCTCAGGGTGGTATAGCAAACGTTCCAGCTATTTTAATTACTTTGGCTATATGCTCACTTTTAGTAAGGGGTACAAAGGAATCTGCGCTAATCAATACCATTTTAGTATTTATTAAAGTTGGGGCTATTTTGATCTTTATTATAGCTGCTATTCCACATTTTGACCCAGTTAACTGGAATGACTTTATGCCAAATGGAATAGATGGTGTGATTTTAGGTACAGGTGCATTATTCCTTGCTTATTCTGGTTTCGACGTAGTTGCTTCATCTGCAGAAGAATGCAAAAACCCAGGAAGAGACTTGCCACTTGGTATTATTGGGTCTGTAGCATTATGTGCAGTGCTTTATATCATCGTATCTGGCTTATTAACTGGTATGGTTCCATATTTTGAATTAAATACAGCAGAGCCAATGGCTTATGCACTGCGCAAAAATGGCGCTAATTTTGGTTATGCATTAGTAGCGGTAGGTGGTATTACAGGTATGACAACTGTAATGCTTATGCAGATTTTCGGTCTTTCTCGCGTAATTTTCTCAATGGCGCGTGATGGAATGCTACCTAAAATTTATGGTAAATTACATAAAAAATTCAACACTCCTTATACAGCGCTTGCAACAATTGCTATTGTAAACGTTATTACATCTGGATTCTTGCCTATTAAAACTCTTGGAAACGTGGCTTCAATGGCTTCTCTTGCATCATTTGTATTTGTTGGTATTGCGGTTATGAAAATGCGCTTAGAATACCCTGATGCTCCTAGAACTTTCAAATGCCCGCTTGTATTTGTATTTGCTAGTATTTCGGTAATTGCATCAACATATTTAATCTATGAACTTGCAAAACAAGATGGCGACGCATTTGGTATCTGTGTTTTAATCGGACTTTTAATATATGTTGTATATGGATATAAAAATAGTTCACTTTCAAATACTTATAAAAGTGCGTAAATCACTATGAGTATTTTTAGAAAATTACCTATTAATATTGTTAAAGAAGAAATTGCGGCTATTTCACTTAGCCGCACTTTAAACGTTTATGACCTGATAATGCTTGGAATTGGAGCAATTATTGGAGTTGGTGCATTCGTACTTACAGGTATTGCCGCTGCTAAATTTGCAGGTCCTTCAATTACACTATCATATATTATTGCTGGATTTATCTGCTTATTAGTTGGTCTTTTATACGTTGAACTTGCAAGTCTATCACCATCATCTGGAAGCTCATACACATTTGCCTATATATCAATGGGTGAGTTTATTGCATGGATGGTGTTTTGGTTTATGATGATGGAATATACCACAGGTTCTGGCATGATTGCCGTAGGATTTGGTGGGTATTTTCTGGGGATATTTGAGTCCATGGGGTATAAGTTCCCAAGCTATTTAAATGCTACGCCTTTTGACGGCGGTATAATGAACCTTCCTGCATTTATTGTAGTTTGGCTTGTTACTGCGCTTCTTACAAAAGGAACTAAAGAAAGCTCAATGCTGAACATTGCACTTGTTATTGTAAAAGTAGCAGCAATATTGGTGTTTATCTTTATAGCAATTCCGCATTTTAATTTAGATAACTGGAAAAACTTTATGCCTTATGGCTACCCAGGTATCGCTACAGGAACTGCAACACTTGTTCTTGCTTATGCAGGGTTTGATCAGCTTGCAAGTGCAACAGAAGAAGCGAAAAACCCAAAAAGAGATTTACCAATCGCGATGTTTGCGTCTCTAGCATTTTGTGCGGTAATGTACGTTGGAATCGCAGCGTCTTTAACGCTCATTGTTCCATATAATACATTAGATAACTCAGAGCCTATGGCATATGCCTTAAGAGTTAATGGTAGTAACATTGGTTCTACATTAATCGCGATTGGCGCTTTAGCTGGTATTATCACGTCACTTATCGTTCAGATTTATGGTCAGTCAAGATCATTATTTGCAATTTCACGTGATGGAATGTTGCCTAAGTTTATGAGTAAAATCCATAAAAAATACCATACTCCTTTCTTGTCTACATATATGACAGGGTTTGTGGTATCACTTGTTGCAGCATTTATACCGCTTGAGTTTATTAGTAAATTATCAAATGTTGGATCATTAGTGGCGTTCATATCGGTAGCACTTGGAGTTTTAATACTTAGAAAAACTCATCCAAATACTCAGCGTGGTTTTAGATGCCCTGCAGTGTACTTAGTTGCGCCTCTCGCACTTATTTCATGTAGTTATTTATTATATGATTTATTAAAAACAGCACTTGATATGACTATCGCCTGGGCAGTAATAGGCTGCGCTATATATTTTGTTTATGGCTACAGACATAGTATTTTATCAGATAGACAATACAGACAATCAATAAAAATTAAGGCTTATGAGCATTAAAATTCAATCAGTTCGCGGTACCAAAGATTTATATGGTCACGAACTCAGTAGATTCAATTACGTTGTAGAACAGGCAAAAAAAGCGGCTAACCTTTTTTGCTTTGAAGAATTTTATACACCTATTATGGAGTTTTCTAAGGTTTTTAAAAAATCTTTAGGGGAAGACTCTGATATTATTGGAAAAGAAATGTATACTTTTCTTGATAGGGGTGGCGAAGAGATTACTTTAAGACCTGAGTTTACAGCTGGTGTTGTAAGAGCAGTTGTATCAAATGGTCTTCAGCAAAATATGCCGCTTAGACTATTTAGCTATGGTCCATTATTCCGCTACGAAAGACCACAAAAAGGCAGACAAAGACAATTTCACCAAATTAACTTTGAGCTTATGGGTCTTGATAGCCCTTTATATGATGCTGAAATATTATCACTTGCAAGTACTATTCTTAAAAACCTTGGTATTTGGGATGATGTTGTGCTAAACATTAACTCATTGGCAAATAAAGAAGACAGAACCAGATATAGATCGGCATTGGTAGATTATTTTACTAAATACGAAAAAGACCTTTCTGAAGATAGTAAAAACAGATTAAAAATGAATCCGCTTAGAATTCTTGATTCTAAAGACGAAAATGATAAAAAAATATCTGAAAATGCTCCACTACTTTCTGATTATTATTCTGATGAATCAAAGGATTATTTTGATAGAGTATTAAACCTGCTAAATAACATGGGTATTAACTATGAAATTAATCCTAAACTTGTTAGGGGTCTAGACTATTACGATCATACTATCTTCGAGTTTGTAACAGATAAACTGGGAGCGCAGGGAACAGTTTTAGGTGGTGGCAGATATAATGGGCTTATCGGAATGATGGGAGGGCCTGAAACTAAAGCAGTTGGATTTGGCGCAGGAATTGAGCGCCTTATGGAACTTGTGAATTTGTCAGATCCTGATTATGTAAACTCAGCAACTATCATTAAAATTGGTAATATTGATGAAGCAGTTATATCGCAAATTGCTTATATGCTACGCGATGGCGGTATTCCTTCGGTAATTGCTCATCAGGATAATCCTGGTAAACAATTTAAGTATGCTGACAAAATTAAATCAAAGCTTTGCATTATTATTGGTGAAGAAGAGCTAAAAAATAAAACAGTAAAAATTAAAGATATGAAATCTGGTCATGAGGTATCTGTTTTACTTGAAGATATGATAGATAGCGCTTCAAACTTAATGCGTTCTTAAAATAACAACTTTATTAAATTAAATGGGGGCAATTTTGAGCTTTCAAGATAACTTATACAAAATTATAGAAAAACATAAAACTATCGGGGAAAAAATTAATAACCCTGATTCTCTGGATAGGAGCGAATTTGTAGCATTTTCTAAAGAATATTCAGAACTTACTCAAATGGTTGAAGGCATTAACAGCTATTTAAATGCTCAAAAAGAAGTGGATGACCTTAAAGCTATGCTCTTAGATAGCTCTATTGATAGCGATATGAAAGCAATGGCAACTGAAGAGCTAATGGAGCTTGAAAAAGCAATGCCTGAAATGGAAAGGCAAGTTAAGCTTGCGCTTCTGCCAAAAGATAAAGACGATGAGAAAAACGCTATCTTAGAGGTTCGTGCAGGTACTGGTGGCGATGAAGCTGCACTTTTTGCCGCAACACTTTTTAGAATGTACCAAAGATATGCAGAAAGCAAAGGCTGGAAATTTGAGGTAATGGATATTTCTGATACTGGTATTGGTGGTTATAAAGAAGCTTCTGCATCTATTAGCGGGGCAGGTGTATTTGCCAGGCTTAAGTTTGAATCAGGTGTTCATAGAGTTCAAAGGGTTCCAGAAACTGAGTCAAGCGGTAGGGTTCATACTTCTGCGGCTACTGTTGCGGTTCTTCCAGAAGCTGAGGAAATTGACGTACATATTGAAGAGAAAGATCTTAGAATTGACGTTTTCCGTGCAAGTGGACCTGGTGGTCAGTCTGTAAACACTACAGATAGTGCTGTGCGCATAGTGCATCTTCCTACAGGAATTACAGTGCAGCAGCAGGACGAAAAATCTCAGCATAAAAACAAGGCAAAAGCGCTTAAAATTCTTCGTGCTAAATTATATGAAGTTCAAAGAGAAGCGCAAGCTGCTGAAATTGCTGCAAAACGTAAAGGTCAGGTAGGTAGTGGTGATAGATCTGAAAGAATCAGAACTTATAACTTCCCGCAGGGAAGAGTAACCGATCACCGTATCAACCTAACACTTTATAAGATTCATGAAGTTGTAAATGAAGGTGATATGGATGAAATCATTGAGGCATTAATTGCTGAAGACGAAGCTCAAAGACTTACAATGAGCGAAGAATAAAAGTATTTTGAAGCGCTTTATGCAAAGTCTTACTGTAAAACAGGCAATTTCAGAAGCTAAAGAAATGGGAAAAAATTCCCAGTTTCTCGGTATGCTTGAAATTTATATATTACTTGGGCATGTGCTTAATAAGCCTAAATCTTTTTTGCAGCTTAATAATGATTTGATTGTTTCTGAAAATGACTATCAAAATTTTATCGAGTTATGTAATTTAAGACTTAAAGGTAAGCCTGTAGCCAAAATAATAGGACAAAAGGATTTTTGGAAAGATAGGTTTTATACAAATGAATATACTTTAGATCCAAGACCTGATAGCGAAACCTTAATTGAAGAGGTTTTGAAAAATTATAAAAATGCTGATGAAAAGTTAGAAATAATAGACTTAGGCACAGGAACAGGTTGTTTGGCTTTAAGTTTAGTAAGAGAGTACAAAAATGCTCACGCAACTTTAGTTGATAAATCTGTAGATGCATTGAAAGTTGCGAAAAAAAATGCGATATCGCTTGGTTTAGAAGGCAATACTAGTTTTGTAGAGTCAAATTGGTTAGATAATGTATCTGGAAATTTTGATATAATTATATCAAATCCACCATATATACCAAACCTAGATATTGACAAACTGGATATTCAGGTTAACTTTGATCCTGAAGGTGCGCTCTTTGGAGGGTCAGATGGACTTAGCTGCTATCGAGAAATAGCAAGTAGCCTTAAAAAAGTTTGTAAACAAACGAGTCTTATTTTTTTTGAAATTGGAGAAAATCAGGAAACTGATATAGCAAATATTATGCAGAATAATGGTTTTGTTCTACATAATATGGCAAAAGATTTAGCTGGAATAATAAGGGTCTGTGTATTTAAATTACCCTAAATTAAAGGAAATTTATGAAATCAAGAAATTACAAAAGACGATTTACACGTAATCATAATAATAAAGATAGAGATAGAGAATCAACCTCAAATTATGAATATAATGTTCATGTTGGTTCGAAAATGTATCAAAAGGCTGTGCAATGTAAGGCAAAATACCTTGAAATGGCTAAAGAAAGCTTTACTTCGGGTGATAGAGTTCAGGGCGAAACATTCATGCAGCACGCTGATCATTATGCGCGAATTTTAAATGAAGCTCATGAAATTCAAAAAGCAAACAGACAAAACCATATAGCTAAAGCTGAGAATGAATCAGGACAAAATCAGGATATATCTCAGAATAGTGACGAAATTAACACATCTGAAATAGAATCTAATGATACTACCGATCATAGTATTGCAATTGAAGAGCAAATCGCTGAAAATGTATAGATATCCTTTAATTTAGGATAATCTATAATTCATCTAAGAGGTTTATATGGCAGTAAGATCTGAGTCTGATTCTTTTGGAAATATTGATGTTGATTCCTCAAAATATTGGGGAGCGCAGACACAAAGATCGCTGCAAAACTTTAAAATCGGCAATCGTAAAATGCCAATTGAAGTTATTCATGCCATCGCTATCGTTAAAAAAGCAGCTTCTATTGTAAATAAGGAAATAGCAGGACTAGATCCGCAAGTATCTGATCATATTGTAAAAGCAGCAGATGAAGTTATAAGCGGCAAGCTAGATGAACATTTTCCATTAGTTGTATATCAGACTGGGTCTGGTACTCAAACCAACATGAACGTAAATGAAGTTATTTCAAACCGTGCAATAGAAATGATGGGCGGCGAGATGGGTTCAAAAAAACCAGTTCACCCAAATGACCATGTTAACATGGGGCAGTCTTCAAACGATACCTTCCCAACTGCTATGCATATTGCTGTTATGCTAGCTATAAATAATAAGCTTATTCCTGCGCTGAATTATATAAAATCAGCACTTGAGGCTAAGCAAAAAGAGTTTGCTTCTATTATTAAAATAGGCAGAACACATATGCAGGATGCAACGCCTGTTACCCTTGGGCAGGAGTTTTCTGCATTCGTAACCCAGATTGCATATGGAATTGATAGGATTAATGCAACACTTCCAAGGCTTTGTCTAATTGCGCAGGGCGGTACAGCAGTAGGAACAGGGCTTAATAGTAAGCCAGGTTTTGCTGAAAAACTTGCAAATGAAGTATCAAATATTACAAAACTAAAGTTTATATCAGCGCCTAATAAATTTGAGGCTTTGGGTTCTAACGATGCGATGGTGGAAGTATCAGGTGCGCTTAATACCATTGCAGTAAGCCTTATGAAAATTGCTAACGATATCAGGCTTTTAGGGTCGGGTCCACGTTCAGGAATAGGTGAACTATTGTTACCAGAAAATGAACCAGGGTCATCCATTATGCCAGGGAAAGTAAACCCTACTCAGTGTGAGGCTATGACAATGGTAGCATGTCAAGTTATGGGTAACCACGTAGCTGTAACAGTTGGCGGATCAAATGGTCATTTACAGCTTAACGTATATAAGCCTGTAATTGTTTCAAACGTGCTTGAATCTATTAATTTAATTGCCGATTCTTGCCATAGTTTTGTCGATAACTGTGTAAATGGTATTGAGGCAAACCATGCAAGACTTAAGCAGCTTATGGAGCAGTCCCTAATGCTGGTTACAGCCCTTAACCCACATATTGGCTATGACAACGCAGCTAAAATTGCTAAAAAAGCCCATAAAGAAGGCACATCCCTGAAAGAGGCAGCTTTATCTTTAGGACTACTTACCGATGATCAGTATAATGCATGGGTAAAACCAGAAGATATGGTTTGATTGACCTTTTTAAAGTATATGATTGATAAAGTTAGTTTTTATATATTTCATCCCTTTTGCCGACTCTAACTACTAACAGTATAAGAGTTTCTTTTTTAAGCTGACAGATTACTCTATATTTCCCAACTCTATAACGCCATAAACCAACTTTGTCATTTGTTAATGGCTTACCAAATAAAGTTGGCGTTTTATTAGAGGTTATAATATTTTTTAAGTAATCAATTATATCTTTTCTGTCATTTACATTAAGCTTTTTGAGATCTTTAATAGCTCTTTTATCAAATTCAATTGCCCAAACCAAGTTTCTGCCCTCATCTACACCAAGTTTTTTATATACATAAAATAAAACTCTTTACTTTAGTCTAAGCCAAGTTCTTTCTCTGCTTCTTCTAAACTAATGGTAATACCTGGTTTAGTAAGTCTTCCTAGAGCAATAAGGTAATCCTCTTTCTCTTCTAAATACTCTTCTAAAGCTTGTTTTATATAGTAGCTTTTTTGACGGTCAGTTTCCATACAAAGAGTCTCTAATCTTTGATGTAAATCGTCTGGTAATCTTACAGTTAAATTAGTCATTTTAATACCAGTTAGTATTCAACATAATATAAATATTATAACACATATGTACACATTTGCAATATAAATACTACGTGTAATACATCTAGTGCAATGCACTGTGCTGTTAAGTATTTGAAATTCATGTATAGTTTAGTCTTTATAATTGTGGTATGCGCTATTTCCTGACTTATGTAGATTTTTTTACATATCACCCGTTATTTCTGTGCAACTCAACTTAATGCACTATATATTTAATGATTATTTTAACGCGCAAAAACTATTTAGTGTTTTTCGCAGTATTTAGTTTAAAGTCTTAGTTTATTTTGCAATTTCTAATCCTGCGTTGCCTCTACTACCAACATATTCGCTAGTGATGATGTAGAGCTGAAGGTTTGTTTGTTTCTTGCTGTTTCAGATTTAGTGTGCAAAATTTCAGGATTTATTAGGATCTGTCTGAATATATTTGAAAGTGATTCTGCTGAAAAATAAGACTGCTCTATAACCCACGCAAGACCGATATTTTCTAAGTGTTTAGCATTATATAGCTGATGGTTATCTTTTGCATGTGGGTAAGGGACTAAAACGCAAGGTTTATTACATAACAGCATTTCTGAAACCGAAGATGCTCCAGCTCTTGAAATAACTAAATGGGCAGGAGCAATTTTATGTGGCATATCTTTGAAAAATAAAGAAACCTCAGCATTAACGCCCATAGATTTATATCTTTCTTCAACGCTACTTATTTCATCAGCTGAGTGGCACTGCTGGTTAATACGCAGTCTTGCCCTTTGGTTTTTATCTAGCATTGATATTGCTTCAGGAACCACGTCTGCAAATACTTTAGCCCCTTGGCTTCCTCCAATAACAAGTATATTCAGTTTAGTATTCTCATTAATTGCAGGGTAAGGCAGGCTTGCAATAGCTTCAATTTCAGAACGTATTGGCATTCCAGTTAGGAATAATTTATTGCGGTGCTTGTTAGGAAAATTAATGATATCAGGGAAGGTTGTGGCAACTACCTTAACAAAAGGCAGGAAAAGTTTGTTACTTCTACCAAGTACTGTATTTTGTTCATGAATTGCCATTTTTATTTTGTTTAGCCAGCCTGCAATTAAGGCGGGAAGCGTAGGATACCCGCCAAAACCAATAATAATACCTGGCTTTATCTTGTTGAAAGTGTTTGAAACTCTCAGAGATAAAGCTAAAACTTTAAAAGCAAAATGAATAAGCTTGAAAGGGTTTTTAGAAAATTTAGGAATATCTAATTTTATAAAGTTATCATCTTCTTTAAAGCCATAATTTTCAAATCTTTTATCTGTAATAAATGTAACTTTATGCCCTAGGTTAATTAAATTATCTTTGAGTGCAATTGCCGGGATTATATGACCACCAGTACCACCTGCGGCTATTACTATATGTATTCTCTTATGTTTCATTGTAGTTCCCTCAGCTTATAAGAGGTTCTTCTTATTTTATGATATAAGTGTGAACCAAATTTTCGTTTTGATAAAGCAAGAAGTATACCTATTGCAATTGCAACAGAAATCATTGAAGAACCGCCATAACTAATAAACGGCAATGTCATACCTTTGGTCGGTAATAAATTTAATGTAACGCCCATATTAATCATAGACTGCGTACCAAACTGGATCAAAAGCCCAGTGATTGTGAAAGCTGAGAATTTATCAGATTCGTTAGTAAGGTTAATAAAGCCTCTAACAACTATGGTTGCATATAAACTTATGATAATAATACATGTTAAAAGACCTAATTCTTCACCAACTACAGCAAAGATAAAGTCAGTATGAGAGTCTGGTATATGCTGCTTTACTAAACCTTCGCCAGGTCCTGTACCGTAAAGACCACCATTCATAAATGCCTCTAAGGATCTGGTTACCTGATAGTTTTCAGAGGCTTCGGGGTTTAAATAATTGTCTATACGCTTTGTTACGTGCGGTAAAAATAAGTATGATAATCCAACAAGTAATAAACCGCCCATTCCAGATGCAATAAGCCAGACAATCGATAGTCCCGCAACAAACATCTGACCAATCCAGATAATGGTAATTGTAACGGTCATCCCTAAGTCAGGTTGCAATAATAACAATACAACTAAAGTAAAATATATAAAGGTTGTAGTTGTAAAAGCTGGAAAATGTTCATGTTCATACTTTTTTGAAAGTATCCATGCGACTATTACCGTAAAAAAGGGCTTTATAAACTCAGAAGGCTGCATACTAAAACCTCCTAAGCTAATCCAACGAGTTGCGCCTTTTACTTCAGTTCCTACGAATAAAACAGCTACCATTAGTAAAATGCCAGTAGCAAAGCCAGTTGCACCAAGTAATTTGATGTTTTTGGGCGAAAATGTAGAAATGACAAAAAGAGTAACAAGTGCAACGCTTAAATATACAATTTGCTTTCTAATGAAGAAAAACGATTCTAAGCCAATCCTTTCAGCGACAGCAGGGCTTGCAGTAGCCACCATAAAGGCACTAAATGCAATCATTATAAGAATAATTACAAAAGAAAACCTATCAACAGACCACCACCATTGTCCTATGAAAGTATTCCTCATCTAAGCGTTTGCTCCTTTATAAATATATTTTGTTATGAATATTTCTAATAGTCTTAGTTTCATAATGCATAACAATTGAATGTGTTTTAATATAGTCACGTGTTTTGGTAATGCCTTTCAGCATTGATCCTGTTGTAACACCTGTTGCAACAAATATTACGTCACCTTTAACCATTTCGTCTAATGTATATTGTTTATTAAAGTCATCGGTTCCCATTGTTTTAAGGCGTTCTTGTTGTTCTTCATTAGAAAATAAAAGTCTTCCAAGGAAATGACCGCCGCAAACTTTAAGTGCAGCTGCCGCTAAAACCCCTTCAGGAGCGCCACCAATACCCATATATGCGTCAATTCCTGCTTTTGAGCTAGTAGTTGCTATACTTGCTGCAACGTCACCGTCTTTAATTAACATAACTCTTGCGCCTGCTTCTCTAACTTTAGCAATAAGTTCCTGATGTCTTGGACGATTTAAAATCATTACCGATAATTCGCTAATATCGCAATTTTTGAACCTAGCAATTTCTTTAAGGTTCATGCCTGGTGTATTATCTAGGCTTAATGCGTCTTTTGGGAAGTTTTTAATACCAACTGCAATTTTATCCATGTATACATCTGGCGCATTTAGAAGTGTTCCAGACTCACCCATAGCCATAACTGCAATAGAGTTTGGCGCAGCATGGGCGCAAAGTGTAGTGCCTTCTAAAGGATCAACCGCAATATCAACGCTAGGTCCATCGCCACACCCCACTTCTTCACCAATATAAAGCATTGGAGCTTCGTCTCTTTCGCCTTCGCCAATAACAATTTTGCCGGAAATAGAGATTTTGTTTAAAGCTGCTCTCATAGCGTTTACTGCCTGCTGATCGGCTTCTTTTTCATCACCTTTGCCTATCATTGGGTAACATGCAACCGCAGCTGACTCTGTAACATATACAGCATCAAAGATTAAACGTTCTAATTTTTTATTGTGATCTGAATTAAAAGCTGAAACCAGGCTATTTAAAATCATGTAATTACCCCATTAAAATACAAAAAATATATAACTTTTGTAAAGGTAAAAGCTTAATTTTGCAAGATAATTATGCAATAAACATGAAAAGACTATAACCACCTGTTAGTGATTTGACTCTACTTTGGGTTGGTGTTTATATTCCTTATATTTTTGCTTTTTGGGCTTTACTATTATATTTTCTGATTTAACGTCACTTTTGCTGCTTTCTTTGACAGATGTTTCGCTAGAATTATTTTTGAGGAAGGAAATTTCATCTAAGATTTTCTCATCTTCATTGTTCAAAATAATTTCTTGAGGTTCAATCATAGTGCCTGGAGCGTCGAATAAAGGTTTTTTAGAGTTTTCTAAAGATTCAAATCTAGGTAACTCTTTTACATTTACAGGCTCAATTTTATTTTTTCCAAGGCTTGTCGGATATGCGGTATGATTTGCAGGTTTAGATTTGTAAACTTTTTTCCAGAAATTATCTATTTGTGCATTATCGTATTTTTCTGAATCTCTAAGGATTAAATCATATTTGTTTGGCACATTAGTATCGGCAGCCAAATAAACCATATTACCTTCAGGAGTACGGCGCGAGCGGTTGCTAAAGTTGCGATCATACTTCTTATTTGCGGCATTGGAATCATTATAAAACGGGTTAATTACTTTGAAACCAACCTTATCCATCGCCTTGTCACCAAGTGAGCATGATGCTAAACATAGGGTAATTAAGCAACTGCCTAAGTATTTTTTTAATGTAAAAACATTATTAATTTGAAAAAAAGACTTTTTAGTAATAACTTTCATTGCATCCTACAAAAAATATATTGTCTTACTTCTATAATAATTTTATTTTTAAATTAAGCAATATCAAATAGTTAATTTAGGTAATAAACATGTTTTTAATGTCGCGTAATCTTATTTCTTCAAGGTTTGGCATAGTTCATTTTATCGGTATAGGTGGTATCGGTATGAGTGGTATTGCAGAAATTTTGCATAATTTAGGCTGTAATGTTCAGGGATCTGACCTTAATTTAAATGCTCAGGCTAAAAGACTAGAGGATTTAGGTATGAAAATAATGATAGGTCACACTGCTGAGAATGTAAAAGGCGCTTCGGTAGTTGTAAGATCATCTGCGGTCAAAATGGATAATCCCGAAATTGTTGAGGCTAGAAAACTTGGCATACCTATTATTCAAAGAGCTGAGATGCTGGCAGAACTTATGCGATTTAAGTTTTCGGTGTCAGTTGCAGGAACTCACGGTAAAACTACAACAACATCACTTGTCGCGTGTTTATTTGAAGCTGAAAACTTATCTCCAACTGTAATTAATGGTGGCATAATAAACTCTAAACTTACAAATGCTTATGTTGGTGAAAGTGATTATTTAATAGCAGAAGCCGATGAATCGGATGGATCATTTATGAAACTTCCAACTTCAATAGCGATTGTAACTAATATTAACGAAGACCATATGGACTTTTACAAGTCTATCGATGATATTTATCAGGCATTTAAAGTTTATGTAGAAAATATACCTTTTTACGGTTTTGCAGTTGTTTGTAAGGATCACCCATTATCTGCCAAACTTGCTGAAGACGTAGTAGATAGAAAAGTACTTACCTATGCTATTGAAAATCAGGCAGATATTAGGGCTACAAATATTCGTATGCAAGAATCAGGCTATTTATTTGATGTGGAAGTGTCAAATAAAGTTAAGGGCGGGGGCAAAGTTATTAAAGACTGCTATATTCCGATGCTAGGCATGCACAATATTCTAAACTCTCTGGCTGCAATGGCAATTGGTATTGAGCTTGGATTTAAAGAGCAGACAATTCAGAATGGATTTAGATCCTTCCAGGGTGTGAAAAGAAGATTTACATTAACAGGCGAAGTTGAAGGCGTTAGAGTGTATGATGACTATGCTCACCATCCAGAAGAAATCAGAGCAACAGTAGAAATTGCAAGAAGTGTTGCAGAAGGTACTAAAGGTAAGGTAATTGGCGTATTCCAGCCACACAGATATACAAGGCTTAAAAAACTGTTTTCTGATTTTGTAAAAGCATTCGACAGAGTTGATGTTTTAGTTATAGCGGATATTTATTCGGCAGGTGAGCAGCCAATTGAAAATGTATCAAAAGATATTTTGATTGAGGCAATCAGGCAGCATAATAATAAACTTTCTATAATATCCATGGACTCGCAAGAAAAATTGCCTGAAATTATTTCAGCTAACTCGGCGAAAGGTGATGTGGTTTTATGTATGGGTGCAGGAAACATTACTACTTGGGCTAATAATTTGCCAAATCAGCTTAGAAATGCTAAAGTCTCTTAAATTATGAGTCGTGAAAATTTGAGTTTACCCGAAGTAAGAGGATCTTACAGATTTGATGCTGACCTCTCTAAAACAACATGGTTTAGAGTTGGGGGAAAGGCACAGGTTTTATTTAAGCCTGAAGACGAAGATGACTTATCGTATTTTATGGCAAATAAGCCAGATGAATTACCTATTTTTGTTCTTGGGGTGGGGTCTAATATTTTAATTCGTGATGGCGGTATAAAAGGTGTAGTTATAAAGCTTGGTAAAAATTTTGCTAATATTTCTCATGAAAGTAATATTATAAATTGTGGCGCTGCCTGCTTAGATGTTAATGTTGCAAACTATGCTATGCAAAATAATGTTGGAGGTCTTGAATTTTTAGTTGGAGTTCCAGGAACAATAGGCGGCGCTATAAGAATGAACGCAGGCGCTTATGGCAGAGAAACATCTGAAGTTTTAAGCTTAGCAAATGCTGTAAATTCAAAAGGTGAGCAAATAACCCTTAGCAACCATGATTTTGGCTTTAAATACAGGGGGTCAAAAGCTCCAAAAGACCTTATTTTTACATCAGCAACATTTGAAGGTAATTTTGAAGATTCAGGCATAATTAAGCAAAAAATGGACGATATATCTAAGTCACGTGAAGAATCTCAGCCAATAAGAAGCAGAACAGGTGGTAGTACGTTTAAAAACCCAGAAGGTGCAAAAGCATGGGAGCTTATTGATAAAGTTGGACTTAGAGGTTATAGTATAGGCGGTGCGCAGTTTTCAGAAAAACATTGTAACTTTTTAATAAATACGGGTAATGCTTCTGCAAAAGATATTGAGTCATTAGGTGAGCTTGCAAGAGCAAGGGTAAGAGACGCCTTTGGGATAGATTTGGAATGGGAAATTAAAATTATTGGGGATGCTAATGAATAAACACAGAATGTCAACAAAGATTATTGAAGAATATACTCCGCAAAATCCAAAGAAACATGTGGCACTTTTAATGGGTGGGGAGTCTAATGAACGTGAGGTATCTTTATCAAGTGGTAATGGCGTTTTAGCATCTCTTAAAAACCTTGGTTATAAAGTTACAGCAGTTGATATGGGATATGACGTTGCTAAAGTAATTTTAGAGGTAAATCCAGATGTAGTATTTATCGCTCTTCACGGTACATTTGGTGAAGATGGTGCGGTTCAGGGTATGCTAGAGATTATGGGTATCCCATATACACATAGTGGTGTACTTTCTTCTGCCGTAGCACTAAATAAGGAATTTTCCTATAATATACTAAAAAGTGTAGGGGTTTCAGTTCCTGAAAGAATTATTGTTGATGTAAATAATATTGCAGATTTTGAACCTATAGCAAGACCTTATGTTATAAAGCCAATATCTGAAGGCTCAAGTATTGGTGTTAGCGTTGTATTAGAAGGTGATAATTATTCACTAAAATCATTTATTGATGAACATGGTATTAAATTTGGCGATAGGCTAATCATTGAAAAATATATACCCGGTAAAGAAATTCAGGTTGCAATTGTAAATGGTAAAGCGCTTGGTGCTATAGAAATTAGGACTAAACGCAAGTTTTATGACTATATTGCAAAATATACCCCAGGTGAGTCAGAGCATATTATGCCAGCGCCAATTAGTAAGGAAAAGTATGCAGAAGTCCTATCTATTACCGAAAATATATATAGCGCTCTAATGTGTAGCGGTGCTGCAAGAATTGACTATAGATTTGACGATAGAGAAGGTCATGAGAAATTTTATTTGCTGGAAGCTAATACTCATCCAGGATTTACGCCAACTTCATTAGTACCAGAAATTGCACAATACAATAATATATCGTATGATGAGCTTGTAGAAATGTTAATAAGGGATGCAAAATGCTACTCAGTAACAATGAATACCTAGCCTATAAGGTAGGATTTAGTAAAAAAATAAAACAAAAAATATTAAAGCAGCTTAAGTCATGGCGATTTGTTGTTACAAGCTTAATTGCAATTTTTATTTTTACAGTTGAGCAGTTACATTTACTTGACGATTACATTGCAACTGAGGTTGATAAATTTTACGAGTTTACTATTAATAATGGTCTGAAATTAGAGAATATTTATATAGAAGGTCAGGTTAACCTCAAAAACAATCAGGTTCTTAAGTCGCTTGAGCATGAAATTGGTGGGTCGATCTTTAAGTTAAGTGTTTGGGATATTAAAAAGAAACTAGAGGAAATTGACTGGGTGCTATCAGCAAATGTATCGCGTGAGATTCCTGGTGCTATTCATATCAGAATTATTGAGCGTACGCCAATTGCAATATGGCAGAATAATCAAAAACAGTATTTAATTGACGATCAGGGTCATATAATTTCGGAAGAGAGTATGGTAAAATTTGCAAGCCTTCCTGTAGTTGTTGGTGAAGGTTCCAGGCTTACTACATCTGATCTAATTCATACGCTAAAATCTTTTTCAAGCATATATGAAAGAACTAATGCGATGATAAGAATTGCAGACAGACGCTGGAATTTGAGACTAAAAAATGGTCCCGAAATAAAATTACCCGAAGAAAATATAGAAAATGCATTAAAAACCTTGATAGAATATGACAAAAAAAATAAATTATTAGGGGGTGATATTGCCACCGTTGATTTAAGAGTTAAAGGCAAGATATTTTACAAGAGAAAGGAATAGAATGATAAAAAGTGATAATGTTGCTGTTATAGATATTGGAAGTTCAAAAATTGTTTGTGCGGTAGCAAAATATAATGATACTGCTGAAACTTTAGATATAATATCGCTAAATTATCAAATGTCTAGGGGTGTGAAGGCAGGTAAAATTGTTGATATAAACCTTGCGTCTCAGGCAATATCAGAAGTAATTTCTGGAGCTGAAGAATCACTGCACGCAAAAATTGATGACGTTTTTGTTGCAATATCAGGCGGGAAAATAAGCTCTCATATTATATCGTCTAAAATCTCTATTAATGATAATTATATCAAAGAAAAAGACATCAACCGCGCTATTAAAATAGCTCTTGATAATATCAATCAGGAACAATATGAGATTATTCATTATATACCTACAGAATATGTTGTAGATGAAGTTACAGGGATTAGCAACCCAATTGGGATGGTTGGTAAAAAGCTCACTTGCAAAATTAATGTGATTCTTGCGCCTGCATCTATTATTCAAAATCTTGATAATTGTTTTTCAAGGTCTCAGGTAAACATTGCTGACATTGTAGTTGGTGCTTATGCTTCAGGTCTGGGCGTTTTAAGCAATAATGAAAAAGAGCAAGGAATTACGCTTATTGATATTGGTGCTATGATTACAACAATAGCGGTGTATGAAAACTCAATTATTAAGTATATTGATACTATACCTGTAGGAAGTCATCATATAACTAATGACATTCAGATGGCTTTTAACATAAGTTATTTGCAAGCAGAAAAACTGAAAATTTTACATGGTTCAGCTGCCCCAATCGAAGATGATGGTAGAACTACAATCGAAATTGATCTAAATGATAATAACCAAAGCAATTATATTACTAAGCGTGAACTTTCTGAGGTGATTGTTGCCAGGGTTGATGAGATTGTTGAGATGATCACCAACAAAATAAATAACGTGAATTTCTCATATTCTTCTCAAAATATAGTTATTACAGGTGGTGGGGCGTCACTTTTTGGTATGCCTGACTATTTATCTAATAAGCTTCATAGAAAGGTTACCGTAGGGCTTCCTAGGAGCTTAGTTGCTATGACAAATAACTGGGACTTATTTAATAGCGACCCAGCTTTTGCAACAACGGCTGGTCTTGTAAACTATGCCGCTAAGAAAATTTCCATGCGTAAAAACAACTTTTTTATATCAAAAAGTGGCGGCGTTTTAAGTAAAATTAAAAATATCTTTGGAAAATCCAAGATCGCCTAAGTTTAATATTTATTAAAATTTATTAATCAATATTAACTTGTCATTTGGTAATTTTTAATTAAGTTAACCTTGAATATAATGATATTATTAAGGTTAACAGAATGAAAAACGAACTTACAATCACAGATTTACCGGCAGAGATGCATAGCTATATGAATCAATTCCTTACTGTAGGGGATCTAGCAAAGTTTAGAGCTACTTCAAATCAAATAAGAGAAATTAACGAAAATAACTTTGATGGACAAATAACTGTTAAAAACCAGTTTGAACTTCGCAATGTTATAACTGATCTTGAGAAAAGTGCGCAGTTAGACAAAGTTAGATTTATTTTGATTGTGAGATACGAATTAGGTGAGATCACAGATTTATCAAAACTAAGTAAACTTGATACTTTAGAAATAAAGGAACGTGCCTATTTTCATATTAAAATGCTACCTGATAATTTAAAAAAACTTCATATTGGCAGTATTTTTAATAATCTTGACTTATCAGAAACTAGTATTGAAGAATTAAAAATTCATAATTCTCAAAACATCAATTTTCAAAAACTGCCCAGCTCATTAAAGAAACTATATTTCGGTGATTCTACTGAAACTTTTCCTAATTTAAATAGCGTTTTTCTAGGTGCAGAAGAGCCAAAAAAATCTTTAGATGACCTTGAAATAGGAGTTTTAGGTTATTTTAATGTAAATGATTTAAATGAAAAATTGCCTAAAAACCTAAAAACATTATATTTAAATCCTAAGTCATACGATGCTTTTGATATTTTTGAATTTAAGAACTTTGATTTTAGAAACTTTGAATTTAAAAAAATTAATTTAAAAGGCATACAAAATATATATCAGGTTGATACATATTTACCTAGTCAAGCTATTCAAATTAGAAATGAAGAAGAGCTTAATGATTTTAGTTTAAAAATGGCGAAGTTACCCGAAAATATTAAAAAAATTCATATCATAACATTATCTTTAGAGATTGATAACGCTGACTTCGCTAATAAAATTGTAAATGTACTATCAGCTATGCCTAATCTAAAAGTAGAGTCATTATTTATAAATGCACCAGACTCACCGTACCTTGAATGCTTTAAAGATTTTACAGAATATGAAGTTATAGCTTTATATTTAGAAAAATATTCAGCTGATATAATGCAAATTATACCTGAAAAATCCGCATTATATTTATATGTATATAATTACAACGGACTTAGCAAAATAGATTTAAGAAATAAAAATGTAAAAACATTAGATGTAACTGTTACATCAGGAAACTTAGATAATGTATTGGCATATTTACCTAAGAAAATAAACCGTCTTATAATTGACGGCAAAATCACTGAATTTCCAGATTTATCGAATGTAGAGATTGATGATTTGGAAATTAAAAATGTAGGCTATTTTCCTGATGATTTTTATGCAAAAATACCAAAGAACCTGAAAGAAGTTAAAATTAACAATATTGATTTTAATACAAATTTTCCAAACTTTCTGAATGAAGCAGGAAGATGGACTATTATTAATGGTCTTTTCGATGAAATAGAATCTGAAATAATAGCAGATCATCAATCATTTATCATAATGGGTAATTTTAACGAATCACATAATCTAGCTGATAAATTTCCTCAAAATATTGATAAACTATTTTTACTGCAAGGTGACCTTCCAAATATGAGTGGTGTAAGCGTAAATCATTTATATATTGACGATAAAATTGATATGTCAAAATTTGTTGATTTAATGCCTAAAAATCTTCAATCACTAGAGTTTCAAGGCTCTTCATTTCCTGATTTAAGTAGTACTGGTATAGAAAGCGTTATTATTACTGGTGATATAATTAATGGTGAGGATTTAGCTACAAAACTTCCTGAGACAATAAAGTTTTTGAACTTTAAAAATGCAAAAGTTGATCCTCAAGATTTATTAAAAATAAAAAACCTTAAGGATATTAAAATAACAGGCGCCAAAAATATTTATCATGAAAGCTACGTCAGGCTTGATGATATTAGTTATGAGGATTTCCCAGATTTATCGGATTCTAAACTAGTCAGTCTAAATTTACATGGTTGTAAAGAAGCTATCAAATGCCTTACAAAATATAAACTTCCTAAGTCCTTTAAAGAACTAATTTTAGAGCATGCTGCTATTTCAGAAAATGAATTTATCGAGTCAAGCACTCAAATTGACTGGAATGCTATAAATGTAATAGGAGAAGATACCCCATTTGAAATGCCTTCTGAAACCCAGTATTTTTATATAGATCAATATGACCAAATGCCAAATTTATATGGCAATGATGATATTACGGAGCTTTCTCTTCACATTGATCATATTAAAAATCTTGACTATAAAATACCACGTAGCGTTAGAAAAATTAATTTTGATGTTCAAGGTGCAGAAACCACTTATAACCATATTATAGAATTATTTAAGGTTAAAGGCATTACGCTGGGAAATATTATTGTTACAGGTATTAGTAATTTAAAGCGTGATAGTACTATAAAATTTAACTATTTAGGTATAGATCAAATAGTTGAATATAACTCTTATATAAATTTATTAGGTCGTAATGTAAAGCATCTTGATTTTTCTAATAGCATTATTACGACCATGGATCTTGCAAAATTTATAGATACTGTAAGACCGAAAAGTATTAATTTAACTAAATCTAATATAACGGTCCTAGATCTTGCTAATATTTTAAATTATGAATTAACTATAGAAGATGTAAAACATATTCGCTTTATTGGAGTTTCTAATATTTTTAAAGAAACTCATATTGTTGCTACCCATTTTTCTCTGCACAATTTTCCTAATTTATCAAATTTTGGTCATATTGAGTCTATTGATTTTAGTGGTGCTAAAATGATTGCTGCATATATGCTATCAAATAATTTACCTAAAAATCTTAAAGCAATTGATTTAACAGGTACGTCTATAACCATGTTTGGTCTGCTAGAAATACAAGGCGTAAACTGGTCTGAAGTTAGGATAAGAGGGATTAGCAATTTATTTAAAAAAGAAGAAATATCTTTTGGTAGTAGTGAAGATAGTATTAGAGGCAGGCTACCTAACTTTGCGCGACTTACAAAGCTTAAAAAGCTTTCGATCTTTTGGGGTGTTACTGAACTTGGTAATCTTCCTTCTTCGCTTGAAACATTAGTTATATGTGCTGATTTAAAAGTTTTTCCAGATTTATCAAAAATGGAGAATTTAAAAGAGCTTAACCTATATGGCTCTAACACTATTCAGCCACATCAATTATCATTCAAACTGCCTAAAGGTTTAGAGAAAATTTGTTTTGTTGGTACAAAAATTAACTACCAAAATTACCAGTCAATTGGTGGAATAGACTGGTCAAAAGTAGAAGTTACCGATAATAGGAAAATTGAGTATACAGAGACTACTACATTACATAATGGAAAGCTACCTTACAGAGTGCCTAATATACGTAATGAAACAAAACTTAGAAACTTGATTATTAAAGAAAACGTATTATCTATAGGAAATCTTCCATTTTATCTTAAGACGTTAAAAATAACCTCTAAAACATTTAATAATTTTCCAGATTTATCAAAAATGCCATGTTTAGAAGAAATTGATCTGACAGGTTGTGAAAATATAAGTGCAAAAGATCTTTCGGGTAAATTACCTGAGAACCTTAAGTTTTTATTTTTAAAAGGGACTAAAATTCATGAGATTGATTTGCTTAAAATTGAAGGGATAGATTTAAAGAATGTTATGATAGTAGGCATTGATAATATATTTAAAACTAGAAATCTATACCTTGATCATTTTGATGATAATACTGAGATTCCAGATTTGTTTGATACTTCACTTAGAAGTTTAACTGTACCAATTAATATTAGTTTTAAAAACAGGCTGCCTAAGGAATTAGAATATTTGGAAGTACTATCGCAAGATTTTTTACCTGGTGATAAAGAGCGAAATTCTAAAATAAAACTTCTGGAAAAAAGATTATCTGAAGCTTTACTTAAGCAAGATCATATAGACTGGTCTAAGGTTAAAATTGTTGGTATACCAAATCCCTATACTAATATTAAAGTGGAATATAAATTTACCAATAAAGCCATAAAAGAGGTTGGTAAAGCTGTATTATTCTCTTCATTTATTTTTATAGCTATCGCATCTTTGAAAAACAAAGATAGTGAAAAAAATGATACTTTTGGAAACGCTATTACATTTGGTATGTCTTATTTATTAGCCAAATCAGCCATAGTGTATGCTAAGAAAATTCCTATTGTAGGGAAGCTAATAAGTTCTGTTTTTGGAAGTAATAACAATAATACTACTAATGTAGATCCCTCTTATCCAGAAGGTGCTAAAGCAATTGTAGAGCAAGAAGCTAACTACCAGTCAGATAAGCCTATGGCAAAGTTTAGATCTATGGTAGATCCAAGGGAAGCTGTATATTGTTTAAAAAAATAATATAAAAAAAGAGCCTAAAATTAGGCTCTTTTTTAAAATAAAATTAACTGGAAAATCTTAGTGATTTTCTAATTGCTCTTCTTTAGTGTTAGCACTATCAGCAAAAACTAAAGCCTGATTTTTAACCAAATCTTCAATTTTACTAATATATGTTTTGCTAACTTCCCTTGCGATAATTAGTGGATTTAATTTATTCGGTAACATACGATTTGCTGAAAAATTTTCTGCAAATGTTTTAATAGATTGTACTAAAATCTCAGTAATTTTTGTAATTAACAGTTTATTATTAAAATCTATATCAAAATTTTTAGTTGTTATTTTAAAAAGCTCTCTGAATTCTTTTTTAAGATTATTATAATGATCTCTTAACTCACGATCATAGATTTTGACTATAGAATTTTTTGCTTCAAGTTCAGCACAGATATTACGGAATGTTAAAAAATTAACCTCGTTATCAAATACTGACTTTATTAGCTTAGTTCTAGGACTGTCGTACATAATATTTTATCCCTCAGATTACAAAATCAAACCAAATTTCAATTATTTATAGCACATTTATTTTAAAAGATAATTAAAAATTATCACTATTTCATTTAAAAGTCATCTTTTTTATAAAAAAACTTTAAATGATAAAGATCAAATTTTTTTATTAACATTTAATTATTTAAAAATCTAACAATTCATATGAATTACTAGGTGCAAAACCTGTTATTTTTTCATTCAATATATTTCTAAAACTAGGTCTTGATTTTATAAGCATATACCAATGTTTTAAAGTTTGATAATTAGGCCATGAAATTTCCCCTAAATAATCGAGCGTAGAAATATGAGATGCAAAAAATAAGTCGGCTGCAGAAATTTTATTGCCTGCTACCCAGTCATTTTCGCTGAGTAACATAGACAAATATTCTAAATGAAAATTTAAATTATGTTTTGCATTTCTGATAATTTGTGAATTTGGTGAATTATCTTTACGGTAATAACATATGATTTTTTCATTGATAAGTGGCATTGTTACTTCATTGTACATTTTGACTGTACACCACTCAATAAGTCTTCTTACCTCAGCCATGTTATATTGATTTTGATCTATTAGAAAATTATTCTGACGATGATGAATAACATACTCAAATATAGCAAATATACCTGTAATAATTTGCGGCTTATTAGTTTTCTCATTTTTTGTTACTAATATTGGTAAATCACCAGCTGGGTTTATTTTTAAAAAATTGTCTCTGAATTTCCAGTACTCTTCGATTTTAATTTCGGCTTCAAAATCTAATTCCTGCATTAAAATTCTGACAAATCTAGACTTAGGGCAAACGCTGTGGTAATAAAGTATGTTTGTATTCATAATATGTTTTCTTTAGAATAATTAAGTTTACTAAAATATAGTGATTGTAGTTAAATTGCAATATAGTAGTGACGAGCGAAGCGTAGTAAAGTTTACGTGAGCGAGGATGCGACGCATAGTACAATTTAAATCCAATTACTATAATAGTGAGTTTTCAAAATTTTGCAATTAGGAGAGTGCATGAAAGGCATTTTACTTGCGGGTGGTAACGCAACAAGACTATATCCTATTACTATGGTAACTAATAAACATTTGCTACCAATATATAATAAGCCGATGATTTATTATTCATTATCAACGTTAATGCTAGCGGGCATTCGTGATATTCTATTAATTTCATCCCCAAGAGATATAGAAAGTTTCAAATCACTTTTAGGTAATGGTAGTCATATTGGTATTAGCATAGAATATGCGGTGCAAAATGAACCAAAGGGAATTGCTGAATGCTTTAAAATTGGCAAAGACTTTATTGGTAAGTCTTCAGTATCTCTTTCATTAGGTGACAATATTTTTTATGGTGCAAATTTTGAAAATGCACTAGAAACTGCGAGTAGTTCTGCTGAAAATTCAAATAATGCAGTTGTATTTGGTTATTATGTTTCAGACCCTGAGAGATATGGTGTATTAGAATTTAATGAAGACCATAAAGTAATTTCCATTGAAGAAAAACCTAAAAATCCAAAATCACATTATGCTGTAATAGGGGTCTACTTTTATCCAAATGACGTAGTGGATTTTGTGCATGATGTAAAACCATCGGGAAGGGGTGAGCTTGAAATTACCGATATAAACAACATATATTTACATCAAAACAGATTAAACGTGAAGCTTCTTAATAATGGATTTGCATGGCTTGATACAGGTACATGTGAGTCATTAATTCAGGCTTCAAATTTTATTCATACGGTTGAATCAAGGCAGAATCTAATGGTTGGATCTATTGAGCAAATCGCATTTACAAAAGGTTATATCAATGATAGTCAGCTTATGGATATTGCAGCGAAAATGAAAAATGTTGATTACGGAAAATTTTTAGCAAAACTCGCTAAAGAAGGAGTAGGGCTATGATTTTTAAAGAAACTGATTTGCAGGGCGTTTTTATTATCGAGCCAAAAGTATTTTTAGATGACAGGGGTTATTTTTTTGAAAGCTTTCGCCAGAATTTAAGTAGCGAAAACCTAAATTTTACACCAATTCAGGACAATGAATCATACAACAAATTTAAAAATACTTTAAGGGGTTTTCATTTGCAGAAAAACCCGATGGCGCAGGCAAAGCTTGTTAGATGCGTTAGTGGTAAAATTCTGGATATTGCACTTGATGTAAGGAAAAATAGTGATACATTCGGCAAATATTTTGCCATTGAATTAAGCAGCGAAAATAAAAAGCAGTTATTTATTCCAAAAGGCTTTGCACATGCTTATTTAACTCTTGAAGACAACTGCATTGTTGAATACAAAGTTGATAATTATTATTCCAAAGAGCATGACGTTTCCATTAAATGGAACGATAAAGATATATCATTCCCATGGGATATAACTGATCCAATATTATCAGATAAAGATAAAGAGGCTATAAGTTTCCAGGAATTTTTAAGCCATATTTAGTGTTGTTGAAGTATAAGAAGTTTTGCTTTGCAGAACTTTTATGCTGCAAAGCAAAACTATATTGAAGTATATTATGCTCTTACGTTGCTTGCAAAATTTCTACCTTTTTCAGCCATCTCCCTAAGATTTGACTCAGCTCTGTTTATAAGACCTTGATCAGACGAATAAACTGGGCAAAAGGTATTTTTCCCTGCTTTTAAAATAGATTCTGCATTCAAGTTGTTAGCTTCACACTCGGCATATATAGACCAGCCAAATCTGTTCACGCCCACTATAATGGCAGTATAAAAAGCTGATTTTATAAAGCTTTTTGTTTTAGAATATTTTATAATAAATGTTAAGGCTGCTGATCCTAGTGTTATAGCATTACGAGTACCCTCAGATTTTCTATAATAATAATCAGGTAATAGAGCTGGATCGAAATAATTTACTACTTTTTTTGAAGTATTTTTAACTGCTCCAAATGCTGCATTTGCTGTTTCCCTAACATCTCTTATTACTGTTTCTGTAGTACTTGGTGTTTCAACAAGCCCTCTTGCAGCTGAATCTAAACGGTTATAACCTGCATTAACTGAATTTGTAACAGTTTGAGTTGTATTACTAACGGCAGTACTAACTCTGCTTGAAAATTCGTAACTTGTTGATGGAGAGTTGTTACTCGAAATTGAAGGACTAGGCGGATTGCTTGGCTTTGTAGTTACCTGTTTTGGAGCGCTAATAATAGCGGATTCAGCTTTTATTTTCGCAATTAACCCTGCTTTATTATATTTTGTAAGAAAATTCATAAAGGTTTGCTGAGTTTTGGCAATGACACTCTTAGGTATAAATGATTTACAATGCTGCTCTTTTTTTGAAATAAGATTCCAGGCTTCAAAAAGGTTATCATCATGTTGTTCTGATAACTTGCTTCCAAATTTATTAACAATGTGATCTGCAAGTTCAAAGGTGTTATGGAATCCCGTATTAGTACTAAGATTTGTGCGTCTTTGTAAAATGTTCTGATATAGCTGAAGAACCTCATCAGAAGATAAATTTAATTTATCAACTAATTCTACTCTAATATTGGTGATTCTTCTATTCCTAAAGTATTTGAGTTCAAAATTATTTACCAAAATTGTACAAAAAAGTTCGGTCTGTGTATTAGAAGAGAATTTGTTGATATTATGTTTATAAACTTTCCACAGTGAAATTGTTAGTTCTTGTAGAGTTTTAACATGCGTGTTTTTTAAAATTTTTTCATTATCGCCAAAGATAGTAGCAATTTCCTGTACATCTGAAGCTGTAAATTTCTCTTTGTTCTTATCTAAAAATCCGCGTATTGCAGAATATTTGAAAGGTTTTTTACTTAGCAAGTTTTTAAATTGTATTACAAGCAGGGATAATTCTTGATTTAGGTTTTGAACTTGATGGGTTTTTAATTTCGTCGATGGTTTTTTGCATGCTGCCCAGAAGCTGTCCTGCTCTAGCTAAATCACTATGAATTTCTCTGCCGGATTGTTTTATTTGATGTAGTTCTTTTTCACAATCTTCAATTTGTCTTCTGGACATAGTTTAAAACCCTGCATATATATTTTAAATTTTAAAACACATATAATTGCAGGTTGATAAATAGTCAATACAATCTTTGATTTAAATAAAAAGGAGATGGGATGCTATGCATCCCACTGATGATTATCGTGTTACAACAAAAGCTTCTGTTGTTGTTTTATTATTAGTAACCTTATCTACAAAGTTTACTGTTTCAGTTTTAGGATCAACTAATTTACATTTTTTATGACCTAAGAAAACGCTGTCGGCAAATGATTTAGCAATAGCTTTACCACCTAAATTATGAGCTTTCCCTTCAGCGTATAAACCACCACAAATTCTGTTGATTACAAATACTACAAGAGCATAAATTGCAGCACGCTCAGGGCTAGCCTGCATATATCTACTTACGCCGTAAGTTATACCTGTTGTAATTGCATTAATAAACCAGCGTACTTTCTTTGATGCACTATGTATATGATCTGCTGCATCAGATAATGTAATAGTTTTAGCATTATTAGCAGGTGGTGTATTTAGAGCAGGTGCTTTTGGAGCAGGTGCTTTTGGAGTAGGTGCTTTTGGAGCAGCTGTACTCGGCACAGTAGGTTTTTTTCCTTTTGTAGGATTTGGCAATTTGTGTTCAGGTTCATCTTGCTCAACTTCAATTTCTGTTTCGTTTATTGAGCTGCCAAAAATTGTAGAACTTAAATTTTCAATCGGTTTCTTTTTATTATTAATGGTTTCTTTAGGCTTAGCAGCTTGTGCAGGATCTTCTTTGTTATCTTCAATTATTTCAACAAAACGATCAGAATTATCTTCACGAATTTCTTTGGTAAATGGATTTGGAGATAAAACTTCAAGCATGCTTGCAGCGAAGCTATTTATTAATATAGACGGATCTAGGTTATTTCCGTCAGAAGTAGCTTGATTTAAGATATTTTCTACCATTGGTAAAATTGACTGAATTAATTCTGGTAATGAATCAATTAAACTTTGTTGATTATTCATGATAGATGCAGTTAAAAATGATCCATTTTCAGCTTCTAATGGCTGGTTTAAGATAGATAATCTTGGGTCTTCAATATTATCAGGAATAATTGAGGCAACAAAACTATTTACCCAGCTATCAACTAAATTATTTTGCTGGCTATTACCTAAATTTGCTCTTAACTGTGGAAGAAAGTTTGTTAATAATTGTCTGACATTAGTAGCCACTTGATTCAAATCATTAACTTGTGAATTGCTGAGTTGTGGGGCAGCTGCTGCATTTGTACCAGTTAAATTATTGAAATTGTTTACATTGGGAACTTGTTGAGTATTATTTCTCTCGCTTTGTACAAAAGAAGCCATGCTTTGTAGCATTGAATTCCACTCAGAATTATTTGGTGAAAATGTATTATTTTGCATTTCTGGTACATACTGAGCAATTTGTGCAAATCTTTCCTGGAAAGCTTTTAAGGTCTCTTTTTCATTAAATAATGACATACTAATTACCTATGGTTAAAATTTAGCTATATATTAATCAGTAATCAACATTTTGTCAATAAAAAAGGCATGGAATTTTCATTATCATGCCTTAAGTATTTGTAATTTAAAGAAATTTATTCAAATTCGATTAGAACCTGATTTGTTGCAACGCTATCTTTTTCCTTAACATGAATTGCTTTAATCTTACAAGCATGTTCTGCTGTAATCATGTTTTCCATTTTCATAGCTTCTACAACAATAAGTTCTTTGCCAGGAGTAATTTCATCACCAACATTTACTTTAATAGAAACCACTGACCCTGCAATAGGTGATAATAATTCAGTACTAAAGCTTTTGAACTTTGTTTGAGGCATATATCTTTCAAGTTCTGCAACTCTTGGGGAACGAACGGTAGATTTAACCGTTCTTCCGCCATAAGTTAAAAAATAACCGCTAGCATTTTCTTCAATTTTAACAGCTACGTTTTTACCGTTTACTGTACCTCTAAATAATTTAGTACCTAGTAACCACTGGCTTTCAACGTCAATTCTTGTACCAGTAAAGCGAATATGATAGCCATCATTAATAGATTTTACAACAATAGGGTATTGCTGGTCATCAATTGCTACAACCCATCTGTTACCTATCTGGCGTTCACGTCCCTTTAGCTGACCAGATGTTGATGCAGCTCTTTTAGCGTCTGTTAAGTATGCGTGAAGCGCAACAGCTAAAAACACTTTAGCGTTATCAGTTGTAAGTTCAGCACCCGAGAAACCTTCAGGATATTCCTGTTCAATGAACTTTGTGGAAATATCACCAGATTTAAATCTGTCATGGCTAAAAATTGCTTCTAAGAAACTGATATTATGAGAAATCCCGCTAATTAAGCATTCACCAAGCGAAGACTGCATTAATTTAATAGCTTCTTCACGTGTTTCAGCATGTGTACAAAGCTTAGCAATCATTGGATCGTAGAACATACTAACTTCACCGCCTTCATACACGCCTGAATCAATCCTTACGCCGCCTTTTTGCTCTGGAAAGCTAAGTTTTGTGATGCGTCCGCTTGATGGCAGGAAACCACGAGTAGGGTCTTCAGCATAAATACGTGACTCAATTGCCCAGCCATTAAGTTTAATATCTTCCTGAGTAAATGTTAGTTTTTCACCTGCTGCAACTCTCACCATTTGTTCTACAAGGTCAATGCCTGTAATAAGTTCAGTAACGCAGTGTTCTACTTGAAGTCTTGTATTCATTTCTAAGAAGTAGAAATTTCTTTGTTGATCAACAATAAATTCTACTGTTCCAGCTGAATAGTAGCCTACTTTTTTAGCAAGTGATGTAACTTGGTCATACATTTTCTTACGTGTTTCAGCGTCGATAAATGGGCTTGGAGCTTCTTCAATAACCTTTTGATGGTGTCTTTGAATAGAGCATTCTCTCTCGCCTATACAAACAACATTCCCATGTTGGTCAGCCATTACCTGAATTTCAATATGGCGAGGGTTTTCAATGAATTTCTCCATAAATACCCTGTCATCGTTAAAGCTGTTTTTAGCTTCACTTGTAGCAGATGCAAAAGCAGAAGGAATTTCTTCAGCAGAGTAAATTACTCTCATACCGCGTCCACCACCACCAGCTGCGGCTTTAATCATAATAGGGAAGCCAATTTTTTTAGCAATTTCAATTGCTTCATCAGCATCTTTAATAACGCCCATATAACCCGGAACGGTATTTACTCCTGCAGCTTCAGCCATTTTCTTAGCTTCAATTTTATCACCCATAGACTCAATACATTTAATGCTAGGGCCAATAAGCTTTACGCCTTCTTTTTTAAGGGCTTTAGCAAAAAGTGGGTTTTCAGATAAAAAGCCATAGCCAGGGTGAACTGCCTGCGCACCAGATGTACGTATAGCATTCATAAGGTTTTTGATAGACAAATAGCTTTCTGTAGCTGGTGAGTGACCAATATAATAAGCTTCATCTGCAAGTTTTGCATGAAGAGAATTTGCATCAGCTTCTGAATATACAGCAACTGATTTAATTCCCAGCTTTTTTAGGGTTTTAATAACTCTAACCGCAATTTCTCCACGGTTAGCAATAAGTACTTTTTCAAACATTGGATTTGACATTTATATTACCAAAAAAAACAATATTATAACGGGAGATTATCGTGCTTTTTCCAAGGACGAGTCTCTTCAATTTTCGATTTAAGCAGCTCAAGACCACGACAAATATTAAGCCTTGTCTCTTCAGGATTAATTACGTTGTCAATAAATCCACGAGAAGCTGCTACAAACGGGCTAGTAAATTTCTCTTGGTATTCTTTGATTTTTTCTTGTTTGTCAGCTTCATCTTTAATTGTGCTTTTATGAATAATTTCAACAGCACCTTGCGCACCCATTACGGCAATTTCAGCATTAGCCCACGAGTAGTTAAGATCACCGCGTAAGTGTTTGGAACTCATTACAATATAAGCCCCGCCATATGCTTTACGAGTGATTACGCTGATTTTTGGAACTGTAGCTTCGGCATATGCATATAATAATTTAGCACCGTGTTTAATAATACCATTATGTTCCTGACTAACGCCTGGTAAGAAGCCTGGAACGTCAATAAGTGTAACGATAGGAATATTAAATGCGTCACAGAACCTAATGAATCTTGCAGCTTTTCTGGATGCGCTAATGTCTAAACATCCTGCTAAATACATTGGCTGGTTTGCAACAATACCGACGGTATTGCCATTCATGCGGGCAAAGCCAATTATAACGTTTTTAGCATAATCAGGTTGAATTTCAAAAAAGTCATGCTCATCAACGATTTGTAGAATAAGCTCTTGCATATCGTAAGGCTTATTTGGATTTGAAGGCACTAATGTTTTTAGAGATGCATCAATTCTATCTGCAGGGTCGTGGCTATAGCGGCTAGGAGCTTCACCCCTGTTTGATAAAGGAAGGAAGTTAAATAGTCTGCGAATTTGCAGTAAAGCTTCAATATCACTATCATAAGCATTATCAGCAACACCGCTTTTATTAGTATGGATATCTGCGCCACCTAATTTTTCCTGAGTAACTACTTCATTTGTAACAGTTTTAACCACATCAGGACCTGTAACAAACATGTATGATGAACCTCTTACCATGAAAGTAAAATCTGTAAGGGCAGGGGAGTATACTGCACCACCAGCACAAGGACCCATAATTAATGATATTTGCGGAATAGCGCCAGATGCAATAACGTTACGCTGGAAAATTTCACCGTATCCACCAAGCGAGTCAACGCCTTCCTGAATTCTTGCGCCTCCAGAGTCATTAATACCTATAACAGGAGCGCCAAGTTTTAAAGCCATATCCATAATGTGGCAAATTTTCTTAGCATTAGTTTCACTGAGTGAACCGCCAAGAACTGTAAAGTCCTGACTATAAACGAAAACTAAACGTCCATTAATTGTACCATGACCAGTAACGCAACCGTCTCCTG
Organism: Alphaproteobacteria bacterium 33-17; assembly: GCA_001897445.1. Classification (NCBI taxonomy): domain Bacteria; kingdom Pseudomonadati; phylum Pseudomonadota; class Alphaproteobacteria; species Alphaproteobacteria bacterium 33-17. Next base: position 55,837 of record MKSX01000009.1, read on the forward strand.
GAATTTTTGTTGCTTCCATACCGAAATTGGTACATCTGTGTTCAACAAGCATACCTGTTTCTTCAAAAGAACCGGGATCAAGTAAAACTTCTATTCTTTCTCTGGCAGTTAATTTTCCTTTAGCGTGCTGAGCATCAATTCTGGTCTGACCACCACCAATAAGAGCGGCTTGTCTTTTTTGCTCTAGCAATTCACTTACATTCGACATTTCTTACCTTATTTAATTTAATACTTATTTACTGTCTCAAAATAATTATATGTGACCAACAAGTCAATAATTGTGTTTATAAAACAAAAGATGCCCTGATTTAATACTCAGGGCATCTTTTAATTGTTTTTCATTATCCATCAATAGCTTGCAATGCTGCAAAAGCTGCTAAATTGATAATTTCTGAAACTGTTGAACCCATTCTTGTAATCTGAACTGGTTTCTCAAGACCTATAACAATAGGACCTATTAGCGTTGCCCCGCCAACTTCCTGAATAAGTTTAGACGAAATATTAGCAGAATGAAGAGCAGGCATAATGAGCGTATTAGCTGGGGATTGTAATTTACAGAAAGGGTAAAGTTTGAGTAATTCTGCATTTAATGCAACATCAGCCGACATTTCTCCATCAAATTCAAAGTCTGCATTTCTTTTTTCTAATATTCTTACAGTTTCTCTTATTCTTTCAGCTTTTTCAAAGTTTCTTGGATTGCCAAAGTTTGAGAATGAAAGAAGCGCAACACGTGGCTCTTCGCCAAATTTTTTAACAAATTCAGCTGTTTGCATTGTAATATCTGCAAGCTGCTCAGATGTTGGCATTTCATTTACAGTTGTATCTGAAATAAAGATTGCTTTACCTTTTGTAATTGCAATTGATACGCCTGCTGTTAAATGACCTGGCTTATTATCAATAATTCTGCAAATATTTTCTAAAGTTTGTGTATAACCCCTTGTAATACCAGAAATAATTGCATCGCCATCACCTAGAGCTAACATACATGCTGCGAAAATATTACGGTCATTTTTAACCATACGTACGCAGTCACGGTGTAAGTAACCTTTACGTTGTAATTTGCTGTATAAGAAATCTACGTATTTATCAATATCTTCCTTGTTTAAAGCCGCATTTCTGATTTCTAAGCCTTCTACAGCTCCGATATTCATAGATTTTAAGGTTTCCTGAATCTTCTTTTCTTTTCCAACCAGAATAGCTTTGCCGTAACCACTATTTAGCCATGTAAGCGCTGCTCTGATAACTTGCTCTTCTTCACCTTCAGCAAAAATAATACGTTTTTGATGTTTAGCAACTTTCTTAAAGATAAGATTCATGCTGCTTGATGCAGGATCTAACCTTTCACTAAGCTGCATTTTATATGTTTCCCAGTCTGTAATTGGTTTTTTAGCAACTCCTGTTTCAACAGCAGCTTTTGCTACAGCCATTGGAATGCGTGTAATAAGTCTTGGGTCAAATGGTACAGGAATGATATATTCTGAACCATAATGCATTTTTTTACCAGCATAAGCTGCTGATACTTCATCTGGAACAGGTTCGCGAGCAAGTTCAGCTAAAGCTTTTGCTGCTGCAATTTTCATTTCATCGTTAATTGTTGTAGCTCTAACATCAAGCGCACCACGGAAAATATATGGGAAACCCATAACGTTGTTTATCTGATTACTATAATCAGAACGTCCTGTTGCGACGATTGCGTCATCTCTGACAGCTTTTACATCTTCTGGTACAATTTCAGGATCAGGGTTAGCCATAGCAAAAATGATAGGCTTATCAGCCATGTTTTTGACCATTTCCTGGGTTACTGCACCTTTTACAGAAAGTCCTAAGAATACGTCCGCACCTTTTAATGCTTCGGTAAGTGTTCTTGCTTCAGTATCAACCGCATGTGCTGATTTCCACTGATTCATACCATCAGTTCTGCCCTTATAAATTACGCCTTTTGTATCGCATAATATTACGTTGTCATGTGGGACGCCCATAGCTTTAATAAGCTCGATACAAGCAATACCAGCAGCACCCGCACCATTTACTACAACTTTAAGGTTTTTAAGGCTTCTGCCTGTAAGGTCTGCAGCATTAATAAGACCAGCAAGCGTAATAATCGCTGTACCATGCTGATCGTCATGGAATACTGGAATATTCATCAGTTCTTTTAAACGGCTTTCAATAATAAAACACTCAGGAGCTTTAATATCTTCAAGGTTAATGCCGCCAAATGTTGGGCTTAAGTATTTCACCGAGTTAATAAATTCTTCTGCGTCTTTTGTATCTACTTCAATATCAATTGAATCTATGTCAGCAAAACGTTTGAAAAGTACTGCTTTACCTTCCATAACTGGTTTTGAGGCAAGTGCGCCAAGGTCACCAAGACCAAGTACGGCAGTACCGTTCGATATAACCGCGACTAAATTTCCTTTGGATGTATAATCATAAGCTGTATCAGGGTCTTTATTAATTTCAATACAAGGTACTGCAACACCCGGAGAGTAAGCAAGGGACAAATCGTTTTGAGTTGTAAGAGGCTTTGTAGGTAATATTGAAATTTTACCAGGGCTACCTTGTTTGTGAAAGTCTAAAGCTTCTTGATCAGTGATTTTTTTTCTTACTACTTCTTTCATTTGTTTTTGTACCTCATATTAACAGTGCATAAATATTAAATTTATACTTTTTAACTTATTGTTACATCTAGCCCATATGCTGAATGTAAGCATCTAACAAATTGCTCGGCTTCCTCAGCTTTTACAATAATTGAGATCTTCATTTCAGAAGATGCTAACTTTAAAATTTTAGTGTTACATTTGAGAGCTTCACTAAAAATAGTATTCATAACTGCTGGATTGCTTTTAATAGCCATTCCAACTAAAGAAATTTTTACAATCGCTTTTTGAACATTGATTTCTATATTATTCACTGTCTTATTAAGCGAATCTAGGAATATGTCAAGTTCGGTATTAGGTATGTTAAACTCAAGTAAATTTTCTGATATTTGAACAATATCTATAGTGATAGACTTATCCTGCAAAATTTCATAAACTTTCTGTGTGTTTTCAGGATCAATGTTATTAATACTAACTCTTGCTTCGTTACTAACCAGAGATATACCCCTTACATTATTATTTTCCATATCGCCGTCATAATTTTTAATTATACTTGTACCACTTTTACGAGAAAAACTCGATAAAACATTTAAACCTACATTATACTCTTTTGCAATAGTTACAGATCTAACTTGTAAAACTTTTGAACCTAAAGATGCCATTTCTATCATTTCATCGTAAGTAAGTTTTTCTATTTTACTAGCTAAGGGAATGATTCTTGGATCTGCGGTATATACACCATCAACATCTGTATATATATCACATTTATCTGCGCTCAAACTTGCGGCAATTGCAACTGCTGTTGTATCAGATCCACCACGTCCTAAAGTAGTTATTCTGTTATTGTCGTTTATTCCCTGAAATCCAGTAATTACAGGAACTATTTTATTTTGAAAAAGTGTAGAGATTACAGAAGGATTTATATCGCTAATAAAAGCTTTTGAATGCACAGCATTTGTTTTAATAGGTAGTTGCCATCCTTGTAAGGAAGTTGCCTTTATTCCAATGCTTTCCAGTGCTAAAACCATCAGTCCTGCCGATATAGTTTCGCCTGTAGCAATGATAGAGTCATATTCAGCAAGTTCATGCTGAGAGTTTAAGTTCGAGAATGACTTAACCAGATTGATTAATGAGTCAGTTGTACCAGACATTGCTGATACTACAACAGCAACGTCATTATTTTGAGCAATCTCTTCTTTAACAATTTGGGCGGCGTTAAGAATTCTCTCAACGCTACCCATAGAAGTTCCGCCAAATTTTAGTACAACTTTACCCATTTTACCTAAATAAATTAGATATTAGACTTTTGTCTTGAAACTTTTTTTCTTTCATTAGGATCAAGAATCGCTTTACGAAGTCTAATCGATTTTGGAGTAACTTCAACAAGTTCATCTTCTTCAATGTAAGAAATAGCTTCTTCAAGTGTTAAAATCTTCGGAGGTGTAAGTCTTACAGCTTCATCTTTTGAAGTTGTTCTGAAGTTTGTAAGCTGCTTAGATTTAATTGGGTTAACTTCAAGGTCGTTATCTCTTGAATGCTGACCAATGATCATACCAGGATATACTTTTTCGTTTGGATGAACGAACATAATACCACGATCTTCAAGGTTCCATAATGCATAAGCAATAGCAACACCACTTTCTGTAGAAATAAGAACACCATTACGTCTACCTTGAATCTCACCTTTGTGCGGTGCGTAATCATGGAATAATCTGTTCATAACACCAGTACCACGTGTATCTGTTAAGAATTCACTTTGGTAACCAATAAGTCCTCTTGATGGAATGTGGAAAATAATACGAGTTTTCCCCCCGCCTGATGGACGCATGTCAACCATTTCACCTTTACGGAGTGAAACTTTTTCTACTACTACACCGCTGTGATCATCGTCTACGTCAATTACCAACTCTTCGATTGGCTCGAGTAACTGGTTTGTTTCTTCATCGCGTTTAAATAATACTCTTGGGCGTGATACAGAAACTTCAAAGCCTTCACGTCTCATTGTTTCGATTAATACGCCAAGTTGTAATTCCCCGCGACCACCAACTTCAAACGCGTCTTTTGAGTCTGATTCGGTAACTCTGATCGCAACGTTTCCTTCGGCTTCCTTAAGTAATCTGTCACGAATCATACGAGATGTCACTTTTGAGCCTTCAGTACCAGCAATTGGTGAATCGTTTACTGCGATTGTAACTGCCATTGTTGGTGGGTCAATTGGTAGCGCTTCAATTGGATCTGTAATTTCAAGAGCGCAAATACTATCAGCAACTGTTGTATCTACAAGACCTGCAATTGCAACAATATCACCTGCGGAAATTTCTTCTACAGGAATACGTTCAATACCGCGGAACTGGAATAATTTTGTAAGTCTTCCTGTTTCAACCTGACCAGAACCCTGACGAAGTGTTTTTACAGTTGTATTTACTTTAACTTTACCACTGTAAACCTTACCTGTTAAAATTCTTCCTAAATATGGGTCAGATTCAATAATAGAAATTAACATGCTAAATGGTGCGTTTTCATCAACTGGCGGAGCAGGAACTTCTTTAATGATAGTATCAAATAAGTCTTTTAATGAATCTGTTTTAACATTAGGGTCAAGAGATGCCCAGCCATTACGACCAGAAGCATAAATAGTTGTAAAATCTAGTTGTGCTTCTTCAGCATCAAGTGCGCAGAAAAGATCAAAAATTTCATTTAAAACTTCATCAGCTCTGGCATCACTTCTGTCAACTTTGTTGATCAAAATAATTGGTTTTAAACCTAACTTTAAAGCTTTTGTTAGTACGAATTTTGTTTGTGGAAGAGGGCCTTCAGCAGCATCTACTAAAAGTACTACACCGTTTACCATGCTGAGTACGCGCTCTACTTCACCACCAAAGTCAGCGTGACCTGGTGTATCAATAATATTGAGCTTATAATCATCAATATTAATAGACGTACATTTTGCTAAAATTGTAATACCACGCTCTTTTTCAAGGTCGTTAGAATCCATAACTCTGTCGGCTACGTGTTGGTTTTCTCTGAATGTGCCGCTTTGTTTCAACATGGAGTCAATAAGGGTTGTTTTTCCATGATCTACGTGGGCAATAATGGCAATATTTCTAATTTTGTCGGAACTCATAAATAATCTCTAATATTTCAACTAATATGTTGATTTTGTTACAATTTTATCTATTCTATAATCAAATAACCTAAATAGGCGTTAGAAAATAATTAGGCATATGCTAGCAAAACTTAGGGCGAAAGTAAAGATTTATCAGGAGAAGGGGTTTAGTCTAGTAGAAGTATCTATTATACTAATGATAGCTGGGCTTTTGATTTCTGGCTACGTTACATGGATTGCGCCTGCTGCAAAAAGCAATGCATTTAAATTTATTGAAACGCAACAAAAAATTCAAGATATTAACGATGCTGTAGAAAAGTTTGTGTCGCTTAATGGCAGATTGCCATGTCCTGCAAGCTCTACAATTGCATGGGGTGCTATTTCTGGAACTATGCTTTATTCTTCTGAAAATTTATCTGGTACTAACTGTTCAAGTAACGTTGGGGCGGTTCCAACTGCGGTTTTGGGGCTGTCTCCTGACATGATGCTTGATGCCTGGGGACGTAAGTTTACATATGTTACCGCAAGCGGTTTATGCGGAACAGGTGGCTGTACATCATCAACATATAATAACGGCGCTGCAACACTTCTTAACATTAAAGATATCACAATGCCAGTTGGCGTTGACATTAGTACGACAGGCGCTTACCTGGTTATGAGTCATGGTCCATCTGGTAGGGGTGCTTTTAGACAATCTGGTTCTCAGCAAACTGGCTGTACTACAGTTGAGGCTGAAAACTGCGATACTACAACAAATAATGTATATAGAATGGGTGCTGTTTCAAATAACTTTCAACACCTTGTTTTTTATAGAAATAAAGCAGATTTAGACAATTTATTAGTAGATCCGAACGCAAAGCTAATAGATCTGCAAACATGCCTTGATAATAGTACTCAGCTTGCTTTAGTAACGCAGGCAAACGCTGTAACTAATCCAACAAGCTTAAGAAACGTTATACTAAATACTACAATATCACTTGTTAGAAATAATGCTAATGGGGATAGCCGCACTCAAACTTATAACAGAGGCGATGAAGCAGCTTTAGACGTGCTTTGGCATTTGCAGGAGGCTTGTTATATTTTATACCCTACACAAATGCCTGCAACAAAGTCATGCCCTGGGGGCGGAACATATAATGCAACTGAAAATGCCTGTACTTGCGCAAATGGAACTTGGAATGGCTCGTGTTAAGAAAAATATAGTTAAAATAGCAGCTTATACTCTGGTAGAACTTAGTATATCTATGACTATTATTGCAGTAATGTTATCAATAGGTCTTGGAACAATAGGAAAGCAAAATCTTGATGATAAATATGCTTTAACTCTAAAGCGTATAAAGTATGTTGAAAAAGCTATATACGATTTTTACTCTATAAATGGGTATATTCCATGTCCAGCAGTTGCTCCACGTCTTGAAACTGCCGCAAACTTTGGTGTAAGTCAAACTTATGACACTGCTACAAAAGAATGCGTAGGCAGTTTGACCGCAAATACTGGTATGATTCCGGTTAGAACATTAGGTATTCCTGACGAATATGTATATGACGGCTGGAATAGGGTTATGGCTTACAGGATTGCACGTGGATTTGGAAGTAGTGCTGATTTTAACGATACTACCAATTTAGGCGATATAAAAATTGTAGATTTATCAGGTTATGAAGTTACCAATATGGGTGGGGATAGTACGAACAATTTTGGTGCTGCTTATGTTATAGTTGGTTATGGTGGCAATGGCGATACTTATACTTGGGCAAGAAATTCACTTAATATTCCTTCGCCAGCTACTACTACAATTGAATATGAAAACGCTAATCATGCTTTAAATAAAATATATATTCAAAGTATCAGAACATCAAATTTTGATGATGTTGTAGCGTTTAAAACTAAAATGGCATTTCTAGATATAAAAAAAGGGTTAAGTCCTGTTGCTTTTCCTAAACAAACCTGTTCAAATGCTAAAACATTATCTAGCTTAAGTGTAGCGCCAACTACTGCTCTTTTGGATCAAATTAAAGTGTCTGCTCAGTCGCTTTATAAATTGTGTGTAAGTCCGCCGCAACTTTGTGGCTTTAGACCCACTGATTTTAGTACGTTAAGAATTTGGTGGGATGGGAATGATCCCGCGGGAACAGGTACTCAGCCTGCTAATAACTCAGCTGTTGCACTTGTTGTAAATAAGGCGCTTCCTGGTACTCACAATATGGTACAGGGTAGTGGTGTGCTTCAACCGCAATTCCGTAATGATGTGCTGCAAATTCCTAATAGCGGTACGCTTGGTGGTATTCATTTTGATGCAGATAATAAAGTTTTAACGGCAAATATAAGTACTGCAATTAACAACGGACCTTATACTTTATTTTTTGCAGGTAAATTAAGGTATAATAGTAGTGTCTTGACTACAACTGGTTGTGCTACAAACAATACGCTAAATTTATGGTATGGAAATGCGGCCAATACAATTTATAGTAATGCTGGTAACACAAATTTTAAAAATCTTCTTACCTTAGGGCATGGAAGCTATGATAATGCCATATATATTGAGCAATCCGATATAATTGATATTCCGGTAATAATTATGGCAAGGTATTGTACCAATTGCAATACAGCCGCTGATATATTGAAGCACGGATTTAAAATGCTATTTATAAATAAAAATGGTCTTGTTCTTAGTAATGAGGGGTTTTCAAATCTTGCTAATAATGCTCCAACATATAGCGCAAATAGTATGTCATGTGCTGGTAATACCGCCGCTGCTATGGAGCTTAAAAGAGACTCAGCAGTATCAACTAATGGCGGATTTTTAGGTGAGTTTTTGTTATACAGGGAAGCTTTAAGTGATAGTCAGGCGTCTCAGGTTATAGAGTATTTAAGTAACAGATGGTTTACGGGAGCATGCAGATGATTAAGCTCTTTTTTATAATGATTATATTTTTTTCGCCTGGCAGTTTTGCTGGGAAGTTTTGTGCATCGGAATACTTTGCCGACCCTAAAATATCCGTAAACAGAAATGCATATGATTGTGAATGTTATGATGGCAGAGCCAAGGATTTTAGACTTGATAACGGTCAGCCAAAATTGGGAAAATGTTTTGATAATTATAAATATAAATTAGATGTTAGGTTATTTGAAGATGATGCTTCAGTAACAAGACCAAGGCTTTGGCTTGATGCCACAAGGTACAATGGTTTTGAATACTTAATGGCTCCAATTTATACAAGTCAAATTAGCAGTTGGCTTGATCTTTCTCCAACCTCAGGAAGCGGTGTAAATGCTGCTACTGTTGCAACAGGTTCGTTTCCTCAGTTATCTCATACAGATATGTGTAGAGGTTTAATGTGTGGACTTCTAAGGCCATCAGTTTTTTATGTTAATAATGGTGGTACTATTACAAGAGGCGTTGGAACTTTTGGATCTAACTTAAATCTCGATAATATGACTTTATTTATTGTTTACAGAAGCATATTGTTACCTCCTACAATACCTACTGCTATTAATCCTTATACGATATTTACTTTGCGTGATAATACAAATGCCGCTAAATTAATTTTAAAACAAACATCGACAACTTCGCTTAGTCTGGTATTTCCTGATATACTGCTGTCAGATTATTCCAGATGTACAGCAAATGGATCACCTCCACCAGATTATGTAGTCCCTTGTTCTATTAATACTGATTTAACTGGCGACCCGCTTAATTATATTCTTAGTAGTGGTTCTGGTTCGCAGGATAATCTAAAATTTGTTGTTGTTAGAATACAAAATAAAAATGTTGAGTTTTATGTTAATCCTTATCAGCAATCTTATGACACTGATGAATCCCCATCTATGCAGCAAAGACAAAACAAAAATCGTGTGAATTATAGTGGTACTTTAGCTAATATAAATAACTATATTATAGCTGCATCATCTAATCCTGCCGCAAACGTATTTGGTTCAGAGAGCTACACATATTTACATATGCATGAGGTAATACTTTTTGACAGAGCTTTGGCTCATGGAGAGAGAAGAGAGATAGAAATGTACTTAAGAAGAAAATGGGGAATTACCATTAGTATGCCAACGCAATAAAACTAATAAATCAATTATAAAAATTAAGTTTGCTAGTGTAATGTGATTTTAAAGTTATTAAACTAAATGGTTGAAAAAAAATTAATTTGCTTTAATACTTATGATATCAAACTATAAGGTTTTACCTATGAACTCTTTAGATTACATTAATTCAAAAGTTTTAAGAAAAATTTCAGATATATCGGTTACCTTTACTTATAAAGATCATTTCAAAGAAGCTTCTAAAAAAATATGGAATGAAGCTTTTCAAAAACAAACCGTTACAGTAAATTTTCATGATGAGGGTGAAAAATTCGGATTTGTAGGTCTGCAAGCTGCTTTCGAGTTAGCTGTAATAGATTTATATAAAGATGGTATGGCAACCAATATAAAATACTCTATTCACACGCCTTTGCCTCCAACACCATTAATATCTGAATTTTATGAAAAATATGATGATATATTTCAAAAAGGCATTGCCGATGAAAGGATAGATATGTCATACCTACGCAAGATTACTGTCAAAAATATGTTAGACAGCAAAATCAATGTATACTCGCTATATTCTAAGGAATGTACTGATAAAAAAGATAATTTTGAGAATTCTTTGAAAGTTTTTGATAAATATTGTGATACTTACAAAAATTTGAATGCAATGTATACTAATGACCATATGGACAGTCAGTTTTCAGGTGCTACTTGCAGTTTTGATATAGGCAATGAGACTTACATTTTTGATCTTCATGCTTATCAAACAACAGCACGCGATCAGGGGGATTTATGGGAAGTGAGTTTTGGAACTATACATGACGATCATATCATAAATGGTAGATTTGGTAATGTAGTTGAGTCATATCTTAAACAAACTTTTAATTTCCACCATTTAGAAGATATGCATATTTTACCTTACCCATACCCAATATAGTTTTTTAAGTTTAGGTTTGCATGCGTCATTTCCTCGCTAATGTAGTTTTTGCTACATGTCGCTCGTTATTTCTGTGCAAAACTTAACTTAATTCACTATAGAATTTGAGCAGGATTGGCAGCATATTTAATATTTCATTGATTTAGATAGGAAATTTGGTTATTTTATAACTGAATAAATTATACTTTATTGGTAAGTAAATGTCTGAAACATCTCTAGGGCGTAGTAAACCCGAATGGATTAGGGTAAAGGCTCCTATTTCCAGGGAATATAATGCTACACGTGATTTAATCAAAAACCTGAAGCTTAATACAGTTTGTGAAGAAGCGGCTTGCCCTAATATTGGTGAATGCTGGGCGCAAAAACATGCAACTGTTATGATTTTAGGTTCAGTTTGTACCAGAGCCTGCAGGTTTTGCAACGTAGAAACAGGTATGCCTGATAAGCTTGATCCTCATGAGCCAGAAAGATTAGCCGAAGCAGTTGGTAAACTTGGCTTAGAGCATGTGGTTATTACATCCGTGGACAGAGATGACCTACCAGATGGTGGTGCAAAGCATTTTGCTGAATGTATTACCAAAATCAGGCAGTCATCACCAAATACCACGATTGAGGTATTAACCCCTGATTTCCTTAGGAAAGATGGTGCATTAGAGATTGTTGTAGAGGCAAGACCTGACGTATATAACCATAATATCGAAACTGTACCATCTCTTTATCACCGCATAAGACCAGGCGCTAAATACTTCCATTCTCTTAACCTATTATATAAGGTAAAAGAGCTTGATCCTACAATTTTTACTAAGTCTGGGATTATGGTCGGGCTTGGCGAGACAGACGAAGAAATAGTGCAGGTTATGGATGACTTAAGGGCAGCAAATGTTGACTTTATGACTATTGGTCAGTACTTACAGCCAACACCAAAACATGCCGAAGTGACAAGATTTGTAACACCAGAGCAGTTTAATAATTTAGGCAGACTAGCACGTGTTAAAGGCTTTTTAATGGTTGCATCATCACCGCTTACAAGATCATCTTATCATGCAGGAGATGACTTTCAAAAAATGAAGCAAGCCAGACTAGAGCAGCTAGCAAAGGCGGGCTAATGGTTGAAAGGCGTTTTGTAAAGCAGTCAGTACATACAATTGAGCAGCTATATAATTTAGCGTTAGATGTTAAATCATACCCAAAATTTCTGCCATGGTGTACAGCATCCAGAGTTATCGAAGATACAGATACTGAAATGATAGCAGATTTGGTGATATCATTCTCAGGCTTTCGTGAAAAATATAAGTCTAAAATTCTAAAATATCCATTTGATAAGGAAAAAAATATTGCTCAAATTTCTGTTAACCTTGTTGAAGGACCCTTTGAATTCCTTCAAAACGAATGGAAATTTAAGGAACTTGATAACGGCATGACAAGCATTGAATTCTATATAAATTTTAAATTTAGCTCGACTATCCTTGACCGTTTAATCGGCATGGTATTTGAAAAGGCAATGAGCAAAATGATAGAAGCCTTTGAAAAAAGGGCTGATGAGCTTTACTTATAAATTCAAATGTACTGTTAATTGTTTCAAAAATGAGTTTATAAATAAAATATTAAGATGGCGGGGTTTAAATCATGAATAAAGAATTAATCGCATAAATTATTATAAGTTATATATTGGTTATAAAAATACTTTTTAAAACTTTTTTTATAATAATCTAAATTATTCTATTGTAAATATTATTGCTGACTGATTGATAAATGGTAAATTTTATATTTGAGCTCTTAGTTATGGTTTAATAGGTTGTTATAAATAATCTCCTAATAGTTGTAAAAAGTTATATTTTGTAAAGATTCGTGTATAGTCAATTAACTTAACTTAAAAAAATTTAATTGTTTAAATTTTTAAAGATTTACAAAAAGTTTATCAAAATAAGATTTATTAATATCAATTAATACCTTAATAAATATGAAAAAAGCCTTGTTTTCTGCATAAGTTGTTATACAATTAAAATTGTAACGAATTTGCAAACAAGGTTTTTTCATGATATCTCGAGCTTTGGAAATCATTCTTAGTAGATCCACACAATATGCTAAAGAATATAATCATCAAATAGCAATGATAGAGCATTTATTGCTTGCCTTGCTTGAGGATCCTGAAATAGTTTATTTATTTAAGGGCTGTGGAATAAGGGTTGATCAGATTTCCACAAAAGTGAAGCAATACTTAAACAAGCTTAATGTAACTTCCCCAGTGCATTCAAAAAGTATGTCTAGTGTAATTTTCTCTGAGGCATTACAAAGAATTATACATAAAGCAACTATAAGCTCTCAAGCATCGGGCTTAAAAGAAGTATATTCAACAAATGTTTTAGCTGAAATATTTTCTGAGCATGACTCTTTTGCATATAAATGTTTAATTGATAATAATATAACTAAACTTGATATATTAAATTTCATTATGCACGGTGTTACAAAGCAGGATAGTACTCCTAGTAATTATACTCTTTCACTTTCAAATAATGAAAATGGCGGCAGCAATAATAATAATCCTAGGCATGATAAACAAATCGATTCTAATGTTAACAGGGGTGATTCAAAGCCATCTACAAACCCGCTTGACCTATATTGTGTTAATCTAAACAAAATGGCTCAAACAGGCGAGATTGATGTATTAATCGGCAGAGAAAAAGAAATTGAAAGAACAATAGAAATACTATGCAGAAGAAGCAAAAATAACGCTTTATTTGTTGGTGATCCTGGTGTTGGTAAAACAGCTCTTGTTGAAGGACTCGCATACAAGATTTATAAAAAACAAGTGCCTTCAGCACTACAAAAATCTACTATATATTCTTTAGACATGGGTTCATTGCTTGCTGGCACAAGGTACAGGGGTGACTTTGAAGAAAGAATCAAATCTGTTATTAAAGAAATTGAGAAAATTCCTGAAGCTATATTATTTATTGATGAGATTCATACAATTATCGGTGCGGGAGCTACATCAGGTGGCTCACTTGATGCTTCAAACTTACTCAAGCCTGCATTAACTCGTGGCGCTTTCAGATGTATTGGTTCTACAACATTTAAAGAATATACTAACCACTTTGAAAAAGATCATGCTCTGGTTAGAAGATTCCAAAAAGTTATTGTGGATGCTACAAGCACAACTGATACAATAAGAATTTTGAACGGAATAAAGTCGTACTATGAAAAATTCCATAAAGTTTCTTATGAGCCAGGTACAATAGAAGCGGCTGTAATGCTTTCGGACAGATATATAAATCAAAAGCACTTGCCAGATAAAGCAATCGACGTTATCGATGAAGCTGCGGCTCAGGTGAAACTTCAAAATACTAAAAAGAAAAAAAGATTTGTAACGCTCCGTGATATTGAAATGACTGTATCGAAAATATCAAATGTTCCTGCACAGTCACTTACTAGTGATGAGTCACAAAAACTTATGACACTTGAGCCAGATCTTAAGCGTACTATATATGGTCAGGATAAAGCAATTGAAGCATTATGTTCTGCAATTAAGCTTTCAAGAGCAGGCTTAAGAAGCGCAAAAAAACCTATTGGATGTTATTTATTCTCAGGGCCTACAGGGGTTGGTAAAACAGAACTTGCAAAACAACTTGCACACTTTATTGATATGAATTTAATCAGACTCGATATGTCTGAGTATATGGAAAAACACGCTATTTCTAAACTTATTGGTACTCCTCCAGGCTATGTAGGATTTGATCAGGGTGGTATACTTACTGATGCAGTAGATAAAACGCCTTACTCAGTTGTTTTATTTGATGAGATTGAGAAAGCTGATTCTGATATTTACAATATTTTGTTACAAGTAATGGATTACGGTAGACTTACTGATCATAATGGTAAGCATATTAATTTCTGTAATACAGTTATCATTCTAACAACAAACGTAGGGGCTGCAGAGCTTACAAAAACTCCGATAGGATTCAGCAGAGATATGAAGCATAATGATTCTCATGCAGCAATTACAAAAACATTCTCGCCTGAATTCTTAAACAGGCTTGATGCAATAATTCCGTTTGAACCTTTAAGTGCTGATACAATTAGTCACATAGTATTCAAATTTACTGATGCGCTTAAACAACAATTAATTGGCAAAGACGTTAAGCTTACACTTTCGCAAGCTGCAATGGATTATTTAGCGCGTGAAGGATTTGATCAGACAAACGGCGCAAGACCTTTAGAGCGTGTAATTGATAGCGCTATCAAAAAGAACCTTGCTGATGAAATATTGTTTGGCAGGCTAATAAAGGGCGGTGAAGTTGTTGTCGATTGCATTGATAACAAAATCAAGATTGAAATTGTAAATAATGTTACAAAGCTATTTTATGCAGAATAGTATATTTAAAAAAACTTTAGACTATATTAAAAAAAACTGCTACCATTTGCATATAAGCTAGCTTTAAATTAAGGTTGATAACTATGGAAGTAGTACGTCATGTAAGGAATTTTGTTTTTATCGCAACCATTCATATTGGCGTTGTGATTTTTTGTATATATTTGTCGTCGATATTATTTACATTTTTGTTAAGCGGTGTTCATGCTATCACCCTTACCACTCAAGAGCCTATAATTTTATATACATACCTTAAATGGTATTTTGCCAATATTTTTGTTATTGGTACTAAATTTGAGCTTTATGATTATCTAATCCCTAAAATGTTTGGGTGTATATTCGCGCCTTTAGCGGTTTATGGTATTGTTCTTAGGGTGCGCTGGGAGCAAATTAAAGATTGGCGTCCTTATAAGAAAAAAGAATCGATTCACGGTGATGCGCGCTGGGCAACTCAGGAAGACGTTAAAAAAGCAGGACTCAGAGGAAAAGAAGGAATGCTTATGGGTAAGGATGAGAACGGATATTTCGTTGCATCAGGTTACCAACACGCTCTGTTATTTGCGCCAACAGGTTCTGGTAAGGGTGTGGGCTTCGTAATTCCTAATCTATTATTCTGGGAAGAATCTTGCGTTGTTCACGATATTAAACTTGAAAACCACGAAATAACAAGTGGCTGGAGAGGCAAAAGAGGGCAGGAAGTTTATGTTTGGTCGCCAGCTGAGCCAGATGGTATTACGCACTGTTATAACCCAATCGACTGGATTTCAAGCAAGCCTGGTCAGATGGTGGATGACGTACAAAAAATTGCAAATCTAATTCTCCCTGAAAAAGAATTCTGGAACAACGAAGCACGTACATTGTTTGTGGGTGTGGTACTATATTTATTAGCCGTACCTGATAAAGTAAAGTCTTTTGGTCAGGTAGTTCGTGAAATGCGTTCCGATGACGTAATTTATAATTTGGCTGTTGTACTCGATACAATAGGTAAGTATATTCATCCAGTTGCATATATGAACATTGCTGCGTTCTTGCAAAAAGCTGATAAAGAGCGTTCGGGCGTAATTTCTACAATGAACTCAGGGCTTGAGCTTTGGGCAAACCCACTTATTGATGCTGCAACTGCAAAAAGTGACTTTAATATCCAAATGTTTAAGAAGAAGAAAACTACTGTTTATGTTGGTCTTACTCCTGATAACATTAAACGTTTAGAGCCGCTTATGAAGGTATTCTATCAGCAGGCTACAGAATTCTTAAGTCGTAAAATTCCTAAAAAAGAAGAAGAGCCATATGGTGTATTATTCCTTATGGATGAGTTCCCAACACTTGGTAAAATGGAGCAGTTCCTTTCTGGTATTGCGTATTTCCGTGGTTACCACGTACGGTTATTCTTGATTATTCAGGATACACAACAGCTTAAAGGTATTTACGAAGAGCCAGGAATGAACTCATTCCTATCAAACTCTACATTTAGGGTAACATTTTCTGCAAACAATATTGAAACCGCTAAACTAATTTCTGAGCTTTGCGGGAATAAAACTGTTGAACAGCAATCGCAAAATAAACCTAAATTCCTAGACTTCAACCCAGCTTCAAGGTCGCTACACGTTTCTGAAACACAAAGGGCGTTATTACTTCCGCAAGAAGTTATTAACCTGCCGCGTGATGATCAAATCGTTTTAATCGAGTCATTTCCGCCAATCAGATCTAAGAAAATTAAGTACTTTGAAGATAAATTCTTTACAAAAAGACTTCTGCCGCCAACACCAATTCCAACTCAGGAGCCATTTGATGCTTCTAAGTTTATGGTTGGTAAACGCGCTAATATGGAAACAGATGAAGAAGCGGCATCTAAACTCTTAGAAGACGCACCAGACGATGATTCTTTAGACTTTGGTGATCCTGATAATAATTCATTTAAATTTAATTCATCTTCTTTTGATGATGATGACGATGCACCAAGATTACCTTCATCTGGATCGCAAGAAAACGACGAAGATGACGATGATTTTAACTGGGATGATGACGACTTCAAATGGGATGATGACGATATTTTCAAACTAGATGAAGATGATGAGGAAAACCAAGAGTCAACTGATTCTGCAGAAGATGATGAACCAGACGATGATGAGCTTTCAGACGATTATGAACCTGAATCACAAGAGATCAAAGATGCTTTGGAAAGCCTGGATGACATTAACTGGGATGATGACGAAGATGATGAAGATGAAGATGAATCTAAAAAGAATAACCCTAATCCTAAAGACTCTTAATTAAATTATTATAAGTAAGCTACCCAATTTATGTAGCTTACTTATTTCCAAAACAGTTTTATTAAATAACTGATTTATATAACATTATTTCAAATTACTTGTATTTAATTAAATATTCGCTTCCTGAGTATCTATCTATTGACATTTGTTAACTTTTGTGTAATAATACGGAAAATTTTTATAACTAGTTACGTAAAGTCTAATATCAAATGTAACTGAGCAATGTATATTTAGGGATCATATATGAAAGGACATGTATATAATTTTTTATCGCCAATGAAGCAAGTTGGGGCGGTTGCGCTAACATCATTTGTTCTTATGAACTATATGTTTTATGCATTTGCTAGTGTATCTATATTATTTACATTAGTTTTAGCGGCTATTGAAATCGCCTTTACTGGTCTTATGGTATATTATAGCGATGTATTTATTACCAACATGATGCAGGACAAAGTTGATGACCTTAAGAAGCCTGATATTCAGTTAAAAGCTCAAAACCTTGTAAAAGAAGTTGTTCGTGAGGCTAAAGCGAAAAATCCTAAATTTTTAGGCAGAGAAAATGAAAACGATATAAATGTTTTTGTATACAAAGATATGCCACGCAATTTAAATAAATTTAAAAAATCTGATTTCAATGCTTTTGCATGTGGTGTTAGAAAAGGCAAAAAAGCTGTTTATATTTCTCAATCATTATACACATTACTTGAGAATGATCCAAAAGCGTTAAAAGCTGTTATTGCCCACGAGCTTCAGCATATTTCAAAATCGCACGTTTTAATTAATGGCGTTATAGAAATGATGATGGTTCTGGTTCATAAATTATCAGAATTTGCGATTATAAATGAAATACAAAAGTCTAATAATAAAAATAAACATGCAAACAACGACAATAGTAATAAAGATAAAGACAATGAAAAAGTAAGACTTGTAGTATCTTTATTTAGCTATACTTTCTCAATTGTAATGAAGATATTTGGTGTAGCATATATATCAAGACTAATGGAATTTGATGCTGATAATCATGCTGTAAAGCTTGGTTACGGAAAAGATTTAGTTAGAGGTTTATCAAAATTAAATGCTGCTCATCATGATACAAAAATTGAGGGGTTAAATGTAAATGAGGTAGTTGCCTCAAATAGATACGAGACTGTTCTTGATCGCAATATTGCGCAACCTGGATTTGGTAGAAATTTGCTAAATTATTTAGGTGAAATTTTCTCAAGCCATCCAAGTCTAAAAGCAAGGGCGCAAAACGTAGCGTTATCTGAGCAATATAATAATGACCTAAATAGTGATTTAGGAATTATAAGTTCAGCTAGTAAATCTGCGTACTACACATTCTGGTCAGGTTGCGGAATGCAAACTTTCTGGCGCAATGAAAATGTGAAAGTAGCTGAAATTAAACCAGTCAGAATCGTGTAATTCATTAATTTATATAAAAAAAATTTAAAAAAGGTACCTAATATGAAATTTAAAGTTGTTAATTTTCTTTCTCCAATGAAAAGATCTTATTTGCTAGTCTTTAGTGTAATAACTTTGGCATCTGCAATGTTCTATTTTATGTTCTTAGTTGCTCCTATAGCTTCTTTATGTATTGCGGCTATAATACCATCTGCTATCTTCATGAAAGAATTTATTTCCAGAATGTCTGCTAATAACTTTGAAATTAAAGATCTAGGTAATTCTAATAAAGATCATATTGAATTTTCAAAAATAGTTGATGAAGTTATAGATGAATCAAAAGCACAAAACCCGAACTTTCTAAAAAATAAAAAGGTAAAAGTACATTTAGTTGATGATTCTAAAGGTAACGACATAGGCGATTTAATTTTAAATAGTGTATTATCTTATAATGTTTTTGCATTTGATGGTTTCTTCAAAACAAAAACTATTATTTCATCATTATCAGCTTATAATGTTTTAAAAAAGGATCCAAATGCATTAAAAGCAGTAGTTGCACATGAGTTAAAACATCTAAATGCTAATCATGTTAAGATCATGAGTGTATTTAATGCATTTACTTTAGCTATATTTTGTCTTGTAACATATGCAGCATTCAGAAATGTAAACTTTTTGGTAAGACCGCTTAATATTACCTTTAAATATAGGAAACTTGCAATTGTAACTGCATATTTTACTAAAAGCTTTCTTGATAGTGGCTTATCAAGAATGATCGAGCATGATGCTGATCAACATCCTGTAGAATTAGGTTATGCTAAAGAGATTTCCAGAGGAGTAGGTAAACTAACATTATTAATGACAGAAGCTGCTAAGGGTAAAGTAATAAAAAATGATAATGAAGATGAGGTTTTAAAAAATTGTAAGCAACAAATCTCAGAAGACCTAGTAAATAATAGTAAGCTAACAAGACCACTAAGCGCATTTATGGACTTATTTGCTACGCACCCAAGTAATAGAGCCAGAGCTTTACACAATGCATATCACGAAGAGCAAGTGAATCTAAACAAAACAGACGTTTCATTTGCATCTTCTATAACTCAGTCTGTGGCACATACGGCGTGGAGTACTATTGATAGCAATTTATGGACATCAAAATTGGGCGCAGAAGAATTTTTTAAAAGCGATCCTCAGGTAAATGTTATTTAATTTAAAAAATACCTTATGCAGCAATGTGTAAGGTATTTTTTTATATAATTTATGTATAAATTACTTTTGTTTCAATCAATTCAACTGTATGTTGTTTGTGGTTTTAACATAAAGTATATTAATTATATATGATTTATAACATAACACTTAATTGGTTGAATATAAAAAAAGCTTTAGGGATGGCTCTGTGTAGACCTGATCAATTTTTTAAAAAGCTTTTTGGATACTTATCATTCCAATGGTACAAGTTGTTAACAAAATTTTTGACAAAAGTTCAGCAATCTTCATCATTTTATTTTCAAGCTGTGCCAGATGGTAGGCTAACTTTCCAGGATGATTATTATTTTTCTATTAAAGCTGACAAAATTTATAGTAATTTTCTAATTACTTCAGTAGGCAATGCCGGAAGCTTGTGGCTAGCGCAGTCTCTGCATATGCATCCTGAAATATTATGTACTATGGGAATAAATAATCCTCTTATATCATTGAAATATTATTATAATAATAATGAGCAAAAAAATATTATAGATGCATTGCTAAAAAATGAAGTTAAAAACTTTGGATTCGAGACTCCTAATGATGATAATGAATTTTCTGATTTATCTATTATCAAAAATTATTTAATTACACAAAATATTGAAAAAGATGAAATTAGAAAACATATTAAGAAACTTGCTAATACCAGGAATATTGCAGATTTATGTATTTGGATTTTTGATGAACTTAATGACCTGAGATTAATTAAACCAGCAAAATTTATTGGTAATATTCATGGTGTTACTATGACATCATTACACAAAAACTTTTCAAAAATAAATAATAGTCAGGAAATTAAATTTGCAGATCTTGCGAGAAACCCTATTACAAGAAGAGAGTCAACGATAAATCAATACGTGAGGCATTATAATTATAATATCAAATTACAATCAGATATAAATAATATCTTTAGTTCACATAAGGACATTATAAAATACTATGAAAAACACTTTAACGCTGATTTTACTTTAATTAGAAATAAATGTAGTTTTTATTTAGATATGGTTTTAAGGTCAACATTAAATACAGCAAACGAATATAGAAATTATTATATTCCTGTAATTCACTTTGAAAAAATGCGCTCAGATCCTGATTACTTTGCTAGCATTATATCATACATTAGTGATTTCCAGCTACAATGTGACGATGAATATTTAGCGAAAGTATTTAGTGACAAAAACCTTAATGAAGGAAGAATTAATGGTCAGACTAAGTCGCATTTATCACCTCAGGAAGTATTTTATTCATGGCCTGAATGGGAAAGACATATGTTTGTAGATGAAGCTAAAAAACATGATATTTTAAAAGCATATTTAAAAATCGGCTATGATATTTCATTTATACTCAATGTAACTTAAATTATATAGTTAAGGTATTTAAATTATGGTACAGAAATGACGAGCGATATGTAGAAAAATCTACATAAGCGAGGAAATGACGCATACCAGAATTATAAAGAGTTAACTATAGAAATTTACTTTCTGAACATATTGACTACATCGTTGTAATGAGATGACTTTAGCATTACAACGATTTTGTCATAAGCCATTATTATATCTTTGTGATCGGGTATTAATACCTCACCATTTCTATAAATTGCCCCAATCTCCAGGTAATCAATTTTATCGATATCAAATACATTCTGACCAATAATTTTACTATCTTCCATTACTTCAATTTCAATAATCTCTGATTTGATTTCTAACTCTTCATGAAGTGCTGAAACTTTTTCTAAGCTAAAGTTTTTGATAATGTTGTTTATGGTAATAGCTCTTGGGTTTACTATGTGATCAATACCTAAATTTATAGCAAGGTCAGCATATGTATCAATCTCGTTAATAAGCGCAATTACGTTTGGAACGCCGCGCTGCTTTGCAAGTAATGCGGCTAGTATGTTTACTTTATCATCGTTAGTAACACTAAGCAAAACATCCGCGTTATCAATCTCAACTTCGTTTAAAATACTGCGGTCGATTGCACTACCATTTATTACAACAGTTTTTTCTAAATGCGATGCAAGATCATGCGCTCTTTTTTCTGATAGTTCAATCACCTGCAAATTTCTTTTAATAGGGGAATCTTCTACCATTTTAGCAATGGTATATCCAATATTACCGCCACCAATAATAACAATGTTTTCAATATTATTATCAATTCCTGATAAATAACAAACATCTTCGGCGTAGCTTGCAACTACTGCAATGAAAAGCTTATCACCAAGCTCTACATTTTTAATATTTTCGCCAAATATATATTGCGTTCCTCGCTGAATGCCAAGAATTTTATAGTGGTCTGTTACTATATAGTCGTTAATATCGACCGACATAATTCTTGCGCCTTCACCGATATTGAAGCTTATAACTTTTAGTAAGTTGTCACAAAATGATATAATTTTTTCAACGCCAGTAATCCTGATATGATCGAAAAAAGCTTTGGCTACTTCTGCTTCAGGGGAAATAATATGATCAACAAAAATACCGCCTGGTGCAAAAAGTTCACTATATTTAGGATCAAGATAGCTTTGGCTTCTAACTCTGGCTATTTTTAAAGGTGTTGAAAATAATGAATATGCTTCATGGCACGTTAGCATATTAATTTCATCGGAAACTGTAACTGCAACGATTGCATCAGCTTTGCTCATGCCAGCTTGTTCAAGTACATCAGGATGGCAGCTATGACCAACAATTGCTCTAATGTCGTGATAAATATTAAGGTTGTTTACAACTTCAGGGTTGGTATCAATTACGCTAACTTCATGACCGTTTTCAGACAGGTAATTAGCAATACTGCTGCCAACTAATCCTGCTCCGCAAACGACTACTCTCATTAATTTACCCTATGCGTATGAGCTTTAAATGCATCATCATTTGCTAATGCTGTATCATTAGCTGGCGTAGTGTTTTCAGTATCAGTACCATCAGAAATGATATTCAACGATTTTAACTTGCGATGAAGCGCAGATCTTTCCATACCAATAAAGTTTGAAGTTCTTGAAATATTGCCATTAAATCGCATTACCTGAGCTGCAAGGTATTGTTTTTCAAATATTTCACGTGCTTCTCTAAGTGGCAGCGACATAAGACTAACGTTTGAGTCAGGCTTAACAATAGCGGCCTTACTTGATATTAGATTACTAGGTAAATCATTTGCGTTAATTTCGGTGTTATGCTCACCCGGAACCATTATTAATAGCCACTCTAATACGTTTCTAAGTTGTCTTATATTTCCAGGCCACTCAAATAACTGCATTACTGCCACAGCGTCTTCTGAAAGTTTCTTGCGATGAAGTCCTGAATTTTCAACTAAATGATTCATAAAATACTCGCAAAGAAGAGGTATATCTTCTTTTCTTTCAGCCAAAGATGGAACATGTATAGGCATTACGTTAAGTCTATAGTATAAATCTTCTCTGAATTTCCCTTGTTTTACAAGCTCTTCAATGTTTTTGCTGGTAGATGCGATAACTCTAACGTCATTGCCAGGTTGCTGAAGATGGCGTAAAAACAGGTTTTGAATATCATGCGACATTTCGGTAACTTCATCGATATAAAGCGTGCCTTTGTCAGCCTGAGCAAATATACTGGTTTTATTATTACTAATTTCCTGCTGGAATGTCTCTGATGCAATATTTACAGGTCTAAATACTATAAAAGGTGCTTTTGCACGTTTAGATTTTTGATGAATCATCTCAGCTACTAATTTTTTACCTGTTCCAGAAGAACCAGATATCAATACTCTGCTAGATGTTTGAGCAACTTTATTAATAACCGATTTAAGTTGTAAAATCGCAGAGCTTTTCCCGATAAGCTCCTGAACTCCAAGCTTTTTTCTTAGCTCTAAGTTCTCCTTTTTTAAATGGTAATTCTCAATAGCACGTTTTAAAATGGTGACAAGTTTATCTTCTGCAAATGGCTTTTGGATAAAGTCATATGCGCCCATTTTTATAGATTGTACAGCAAGTTCAATAGTTGCATGACCGCTAATCATTACTACAGGTATATCCTGATTAAGGCTGGTAATAGATTCTAGCACGCCAAGACCGTCAATTTCACTTCCTTCAAGCCAAATATCAAGTATTACAGCTTCAATACCCTCATTTTCTTTAAAGAGTTTAACGGCTTCCATACCATGGCTTGCGGTAATAACCTCAAAGTTTTCTTCCTGTAATATATCGGAAATTAACTCCCTAATATCTTTTTCGTCGTCTACAACTAATATTTTACTCACATTAACCTACAACATTCAAATTTTTAGATATAGCAATAGAAACAGTAGCACCTTGCTCATTATCGGAATTATCACTCATATTGTCTAGAGATTTATTATTTAGAAAATTAATAAAACCCATATGATCTTCGATAATTTTCCTAACTATAGCAAGACCAAGACCAGTACCACCTTGTTTAGTGGTGAAGTACGGCTCAGATAGTTTTTGAATGGTTTCTTCATCAAAACCAATACCATTGTCTTTAATATCTATATACATAAATTTATCATCATTTTTTATATATATCAGGATGTTAGGAGTTTTAACTCCACTCGTTAAAATTGATTCTATAGAATTCTTTATAATATTCAAGAGTACTCTATGAATTTGTTTAGGATCACAGCTAATTTGTGTATCATTTTCGTTTAAATACGCTACTTTTATGTAATTTTGATATTCAGCAAACGTATATTTCACATCGTTTATAACCTTTTTAATATCAATATTTGTAAAGGTAGGGGATGGGAGTCTTGCAAAATCAACAAACTCATTAACCATCGAATTGATATTTTCAACATTTGAAATAATAGTATTTACATATTTTTCAACGTTTTCTGACTCACTAATTTCAAGCTTTATAAGTTTTTTTCTTATTCTTTCCGCAGCCAGCATAATAGGAGTTAGAGGGTTTTTCATTTCATGGGCTATACGCCTTGCAACATCTGACCATGCCGCAGATCTTTGAGCAGACATAAGCTTAGTAATATCATCAAAGCTTATAATATATTTAATTTGTGACTCAGTAGATTCATCATGAATAATATTTATACTTAAAGTTTTATTTGTTTTGTTTGCAGTTACTTCTATTTGAAAATTCTGAAATGCCTGATTCTGAGTATTAGGAATCTGAATTAATTCACCAAATTCCATAAGTAAATCTGATACATTATGATTTATGCATGCCTCTTGATTAGTTTCTAAAATTTCTAAAGCTCTTTGATTGATCAATTTTATGGTTGCATTACTATCAAGGGCAATAACACCTGCACTTACGCCTTCTAAAACTTTTTCATTAAACCTTATTTTATCAGCTAATATATCATTGGTTAGAATCAAATCGAAATGCTGTTTTTCAATTTTTTCAATCATTTGATCAAGTGTATAAGCAAGAATCCCTATCTCGTCATTTACTTCTTCTACGCCCGATCTAACCTTTAAGTTACCATCCTGAACCTTTTGAGCAAGTTCTACCAATGTAGTGATAGGTGAGGTGAGTGATGAGGCAAACCCAATACCGTAATAAGTTGTAAATAATAACATCAAAATAGCAACTGTAGAATATACTAGAATAATCTGATACTGAAACTTAATCATATTAGTCATTAGCATTTGGTATTCGTTTGAAGCACCACTTACTCTTTCTATATAATTCAGCACTTTATTATCAACATATCTTGATGCGACAATATAACCGTCCAGAAAATTTTGCAGCTTAATAATAGACTTTACAGAGTCTTTAGAGTTTGTCTCAATTACTGCAATGCTGCCGCTATCGGCATTTTGCACAGATTGGTGTGGTATTTTTGACCAGTCTGTAGAAGTTGCCAGGTCAGTTGCTGTAACCAGCTTACCATACTGGAATATTACAATCTCGGAAAGTGAGCGTATATCGCGCTGCAAATTAATATAATCACTTAATAACTCACGGTTTCCTGAAAAAAGGTAAAACTGTTTATCAATATCATTGGCTAAAAAAAGCAAATCAGTTCTAATATTTTCTTTATGTTCGTCTAAATAAGCATTTGCGACATTTACAGATTCAGCAATCGCTGTACTAACTTTTTCATGAAACCACGTATTTATTCCATAATGTAAAAATATACCTGAGAAAATTGATATAATCAGGGTAGGCGTGATTGCTATTAAGGTAAATGACTTAATAATTCTTTTCCTGAGAAAGCTTATTTTTCCTTTAATGGCGTAATTTCGTGATATTTTCAGAATTACAATACAAAGAAGTATGTTCCATACGATAGTAAATATAGAAATAGTATATAGCAGGCGTTTTTGGTTGCCATAACCATTTAGCATCTTGTGACTTAGGAAAAAATAACCGATAACCAGAAATATCGATATTAAAGCAAATACCGTTACAATAATAAGGTTTCTATTTGAAAATTTTTTGTGTAGTAAGCTAGTCACATATTTAATAAATTAGGTTGATAAAAAAAGGGGCTTATACAGCCCCCTATTAGTAAATTATGCGTCAGCATGTTCTGCAATGCTTACATCTGTGTCGATAAATAAGCTTGCATTTGAAGATTGCTGGCGAATAATGTTTTCAATCTTGGTTGCAATTTCAGGATTGTCCCTTAAGAATTGCTTAGCGTTTTCCTTGCCCTGACCAATTTTATTGCCTTCATAAGCATACCATGAACCTGATTTTTCAATAATGTCAGCTTTAACGCCAAGATCAATAATTTCACCAAGTTTTGAAATACCTTCACCATACATAATGTCAAAATCAACAGTTTTGAATGGAGGGGCAACTTTGTTTTTAACAATTTTAACTCTTGTTTGGCTTCCTGTTACGTCTTCTTTATCTTTAATGCTGCCAACTCTACGAATATCCATACGAACTGAAGCATAGAACTTAAGAGCATTACCACCGGTTGTTGTTTCAGGGTTACCAAACATAACGCCGATTTTCATACGAATTTGGTTAATGAAAATAATAGTACAGTTAGTTTTAGAAATTGAACCTGTAAGTTTTCTAAGAGCCTGACTCATAAGTCTTGCTTGTAAGCCCATATGAGAATCACCCATTTCACCTTCGATTTCTGCTTTTGGAACTAATGCTGCCACACTGTCTATTACGATAAGATCAATCGCACCAGATCTTACAAGTGTGTCTGCAATTTCTAAAGCTTGCTCACCTGTATCAGGTTGTGATATTACTAATTCATCAATATTTACACCAAGTTTTTTGGCATAAATTGGGTCAAGAGCATGCTCAGCATCGATAAATGCACAGTTACCACCAGCTTTTTGCGCTTCAGCAATAGCATGAAGTGTTAAAGTTGTTTTACCAGAGCTTTCAGGGCCAAAAATCTCAATGATTCTTCCTTTTGGAATGCCGCCGATACCTAGGGCAATGTCAAGGCTCAGTGATCCCGTTGAAATTGCTTCAACTTCAATAGTATCTTTCTGACCTAATTTCATTATAGAGCCTTTACCAAATGCTTTTTCAATTTGACCAAGTGCTGCTTCTAATGCTTTATTTTTATCCATAATCTTACCTATTTTGTAAATAAAAAATCCTTCCGTGTTGTCCTATTTCTAGCACAGTAAAATATATAATTCAAAGGATATAATAGCTAATATTATATAATAATAAAATTTTGATAAATATATTAGCTTTGTTTCATTAATACTTCTTTCACTTTTTCTGCCAGTTGTTTAAGGTTAAATGGTTTAGGTAAAAAGTGGAACTTGCGGTTTTCAGTGCCATAAGTTTCTAAAAACACATCTTCACCATATCCTGAAATAAATATAACTTTAAGATGCTTAAACTGTTTAGTAACTTCCTGAATAATTTTAGGACCATGGCTACCTGGCATCATTACATCGCTAATAATAAGATCGATTGAATCGCCTTCGCGCTCTAAAATTTCTTTTGCCTGATCACCGTTTGATGCTCCTAAAACCTGATATCCTTTCATTTCCAATGCCTGAACAGCAAAGTGTCTTACAGCGTCTTCATCCTCAATAATTAGGATTTTAGAATCACCTGTAAGATCACGGCTAATAGGCTCTGCAAGTTCAACTGGTTTGGTTATTTCATTTTTGGAAGGTATATAACGTTTTAAATATATAGCAAATTCAGTTCCTTCATTAATTACACTTTTTACGTATAAATAGCCACCTGACTGCCTGATAATACCATAAACAGTGGCCAAACCTAAGCCAGTTCCGTAGCCGACTTCCTTTGTTGAAAAGAATGGTTCAAATATCTTCTGAATATTTTCTAATGGAATACCGCATCCATTATCAGCAAAAGATATTTTTACATATTCGCCTTCTGGTATAGTTTCATCAGGTGTAGGCGGAATATAGTCGCTTCCGATAGTATTATTATCGTCTATAACTATATTTTCTGTTTTAATAACAAATATACCCTTGTCTCCGTTTATAGCATCACGAGAATTTACAGCAAAGTTTATCATTACCTGTTCAAACTGACCTTTATCAATCTTAGTTAGCCACAGATTTCTGCCATGGTAAATTTCAAGTATAATATTATCACCAACCAAGCGAGATATTAAACTGGTTATCTCATCTATACATTCTGTAACGTCTACAACTTCCAGGCTTAAAGTTTGTTTGCGTGAAAAAGCCAAAAGCTGTTTTACCAAATTTGCAGCTCTTGCTGAGTTTTGTTTAATCTGCATAATTTCGGGAAATGATCTGTCATTAGGTCCATGACGTAACAATAATAAATCACAAAAACCAAGTGTTGCAGTAATTAAGTTATTGAAGTCATGCGCAACTCCTCCTGCAAGCTGTCCCACTGCCTGTAGCCTTTGGGAGTGCATCATATTTGGATCAAGGCTAATGCCTTGTTGCTTACTAAAATAAATAATAAAAATATTGCTCAGCTTACTTACGTTTAAATTTTTTATAAATCCAGGCTTATGAATTTGGATTGTATAAGCTTGATTTTGATATGTATAATCAAGGAATTTAATTTCATCGGATTCTAATTTTTCAAAGCATGATAAAATCTTTTTTTGTATCTCTGCTTGTAACAATTCTTTTAAAGGCAAATTATTAAAATGCTCAGAAAATTTCTTATTAGATTTGATAACATTTAGATCTTCATCTGTAACGATGCAGGCATCTTTTGTTCCGCTTGTGATGTATTCAATAACATTATTAAAATCAATTGTTTTTGGGCAAAGTACTAAATATTCCTCATCTTGCTCGATATTACCAAAACAATTTAGTATAACAAAGTCTTGTTTAATAATGCTCATATCCCTAACAGTGGTTCCAACAGTAAGTCTATGAGAGTGATTTGAAAAATCTTTAATATTAGGGCTTACTGAAACTACTTTATTAAATTCATCAAGTATAATAAGTGGTATTTTGAAGTTCTTAGAAAAATCAGTAAACGATATAATATTAGACTCATATATTAATATAACATAGTAGTAAGAATTTTGATGTTTAATATATTTAAAGTCATAATAATAGTTTTTATTTTTTTTATTCCAAAGGTAGCAAGACAGGTGTGACTTCATCTTGAAATGCTTAATAAGCTTATTTTTAGAAAATTCTTCTAATTCTAAATATTCTGCAATTTCGCTAAATTCTGTGACCGCAATATTCATAAGAGGTGATTTGTATTTTGTATGCCTGTAAGTAACATTACCATTTGCATTTAAGATAATTGTCTCAAGAGCATCACGGTTATTTGCGACTAAATCAATTATACTTTCAGAAAAATTCTTTTGTGATGACAGCATCATTATGAGTGCCGAAGAGCATAAAAAAACAAATATAAAGCCAAATATTATAATCTCACGATTATAGCCTTTAGGGTTAGTCTCGCAAATATACAAAACCATAAAACACATTATAAGGCATGCGATAAAATTCATAAGCAAGTGTGCGTCGCTTACAAATTTTACAAATCTAGAAAGGCGAGAGTACATCTAAAATCTGGGTTCCAATTCTTGGTTGTTGTACGTTGCTTATGTTGCCGCGGCCACCATAAGAGATTCTTGCCTCTGCAATTTGATCGGAAGTAATCGAATTGTCAAGTCCGATATCTTCAGGTCTTGCTATACCTTCGATAAATACTTCACGTACTTCATTGTTAACCCTAACTTCCTGTGTGCCTCTTACCACTAGATTTCCGTTAGGAAGTATTTGTGTAACTGTTGCAGCAATTTGCATGCTAATGTTTTCTTTGCGGGCTATTTTGCCTTCGCCTGTATGATTAGCATTTCCGCTGAGATTAATTAACCTTGTTGGATCTAAAGTAGCTTTAGGTAAAAAGTTCTTTAATTTTGTATCAAAGCCCAAAAGGTTTGGTGCTGCCATGTTTTCACCTGTGCCACGTTTCTGTTCGGTTTTATTATTCATATCAGCTTTATCCTGAATATTAATAACAATCTTTACTATGTCGCCAACTCTGCGTGATCTTTCATCGCGGAAAAATGTACGATTGCCAGGTTGCCATAAAGAATTATGATTTTTAGGGGCAAATTCTGATTGAGCATTAGTTTGATCATTATTTGGAAAATCAACAGGTCTGTAACCGTTTTGATTTGTTGGGAACTCAACAGAGTTTAAAGGCGGTCTGTCGCCTATATAGCTTAACTTATCTATAGTGCTTGGGCAGGCACTTAATAAAGTAGGTATAATCATTAAAATGATTTTAGTATAATAAGACATAACATTATCGCTTTAAAGCTTTAGTAAATTATGGCAGTTTTTTCACCTGATACTTTTGCAGTGAAAATATTACCACTTCTTGTATTCTTGAGTTTGATCATATCATTCATTGATCCATTTTCAAGAGCTAAAGCTGTAACTTTTATAGAAATGTTTCCTTTTTCGTAAACAACATTTACAGATTCATTTTTATGTATTAATAGCGGTACATATACATCGCGTATATTTAATGGTTTATCAGCATTGGTACTTGTTCTAAGTGCCTTGCCTACCAGTTCTTCTTTTGTTTTAATCAGGTTATTATTCACCTTCTGCGATGGATAGCTAATAAAATAAATATCTGATTCTCTAACAACAGTGCCTGCGGATAATTGCGTTTGAAGTGCTGGTACTAAATAATTAAATGCGAATTTTCCCTGATATAACGCATTTTTATTATCTATCTTAAGTCCTACTCTAAAGGTATAGCCAAAATCATCTACATTAATGCTTGTGATGCAAATTTCATCTTTTATAAAGAAGTCATTATTTGACGTAAGTCTAACATCAATAGCTGATTTATGTTTTTGTTCAATTTCGCTTTTAATCAGGTCGTCCAATTCTTCCTGGCTTTGCACTGACATATCGCAAGAAGATGCAAGGCTGTATGTTGGATAAATACTAATTGAAAATAATATACATAAGAAAAAATATGGTTTGGAAATCATTGTAATAATCTAAATTTAATTTTTAATATCTTAGGAAATTTTTTAAATAAAGTCTAATAAAAAACCACCCTAAAAAATAGAGTGGTTTTTTTACATTAATTAATCATATTAGCTTGAGCGAATCTGATTAACAGTTTGCATCATCTGGCTTGCTGCTTGTATGAATGTTGAGCAGAATTCGTAAGCTCTCTGCGCCCTGATTAAACCTGTAATTTGGCTAACTAAGTTAATATTAGAATATTCCAGCCACTTTTGCTTTAGAGTACCAAAACCAACATCACCCGGGAATCCTTCTAAAGGTTCGCCAGAAGATTGAGATTGCTTAAGTAAGTTATCCCCGATAGCTTCTAAGCCTTTTTCATTTATGAATCTGTACAAGCTAAACTGACCTACTAATTGGGGATCGGGCTGATCAGTAAATTTTACAAAAACTTGTCCTTGTTCATTAATGTCAACGGCAATAGCGTCTTGGGGAATAATAAGACCTGGGGAAACAAGATAACCTGCCGATGTTACAATTTCACCATTTTGGTTAACGTTAAAAGCACCCGCTCTGGTGTAAGCAAAATCACCATTTGGCATTTCAACGCGGAAATATCCTTTGCCTCTGATTGCAACGTCTGTGT
Organism: Alphaproteobacteria bacterium 33-17; assembly: GCA_001897445.1. Classification (NCBI taxonomy): domain Bacteria; kingdom Pseudomonadati; phylum Pseudomonadota; class Alphaproteobacteria; species Alphaproteobacteria bacterium 33-17. The sequence goes on from MKSX01000009.1 coordinate 87,797, forward strand.
CGTTTTGGGTTTCCTGTAAATCACCTTGTGTAGTAATTCTGTATACGTTACCTGCGTTTACACCATGACCAATCTGAATACCTGTAGGTATGGTTGTTCCAACGTCTGAGGATATAAGACCCACGCGTTTTACGTTATCATACATAAGATCCTGGAACTCAATCCTTTGTTCTTTATATCCAATGGTCTGGCTGTTCGCAATATTATTTGAGAGAACTTCAATATTCTTTGCGTAAGCTTGCATTCCACTGGCTGCGATATCTAAGTTAATCATGAATTTCCTCCTAACTTACTTTTCCAAAAATTCTGAATGCGGTTTTTTCCATTTCATCTAACGAATTTATTATTGTTGTACCTGTTGAAACATTTCTTTGTGCATCAATTAGTGTGGTTAGTTCTACGATAGGCTCTACATTTGATAATTCTAAAACACCTTGGTAAACCTGAAAATTCGCTGCATTTGGAAGTGGATCGACAAGCGCTTCTAATAATCCATTTCCACGAGGTTGCATAAATTGCTCATTTTCAAACTGAGCTATACCAATATTTCCTATAACTTCAGGACCTGCGGTAATTGTGCCATCTTCACGAACTACGATATCTTGATCAATATCATTAATTACAATTGCTTCGCCGCCATTGTTTAAAACCTGATAGCCTTGTGGAGTAACCAGTTGACCTTGTGCATTTAATGTAAAATTACCGCCTCTTGTATAGCGTTCGCCCTGTGGTGTATTAACCCTAAAGTATACACCCTGACCAACTAAAGCCACATCAAATTTATTGCCTGTGGATTTATAATCGCCAGGGTTTACATTACGTACAGTAGATACATCACGTGAGTAATTGATAACATCTTTATGAGTTGCATTATGAAGTACCTTTTCAAAAATCATTGATTGTCTTTGAAAGCCTGGTGTATTTGCGTTTGCAATATTATTTGATAATGTTTCTACTTCCTTGAACATAGAGTTTTGACGTCCAAGTAAAACATAAGTTGTATTGTCAAAAGATATAGCAGCCATATTCATACCAAAAATTTGTATTCTGGTATTCATACATGCAAGGGGTGTGCCAAATTAAAAAAATTATTTTAGCAGCTTTTGTAACTGCTTAATTGCCATTGCTCTGTGACCAATTTGTTCTTTTATATCTAATCCTAATTCCGCAAAAGTTTTGTTATATCCATCAGGTATAAATACAGGGTCGAATCCAAATCCATGTAAGCCCCTTGCAGGGAAGGTAAGTGTGCCACTATCTTCTCCGCTAGCAATAACGGTATTTTGCCCGTCATAAAAACAGAGTGTGCAAACAAACTTTGTTTTATAGGGTTTGGGGAGGCTTGATAACATTTCTTCAAGTCTTAAAAATGATGCTTCATAGCTACCATTTTCTTCCATAAAGTCTTTGGTTTTTACGCCAGGGAAGCCTTTTAACGCTTCAATCAACATTCCCGAATCATCTGCAACTACGGGTATGTTAAATATATTATAGTAATAGCGCGCCTTAAGTTCCGCATTTTCAGCAAAAGTAATTCCATCTTCAACAGGCTCTGGGATATCTTTATGAGTTAAAGTTTCAATAATAAAATTTTCTGAGAACGCCCGTGAAAGCTCAGCTATCTTACCTTTATTTTGGGTGGCGAGTAATATTTTTTGCATAATATAAATCAATAATAATTATAATGGATAACATATGTATATTAAATTTATAAAAAATCAAACCTATACCGTAATTAGTTTAATAATTTCAGTTGTAAAAAAGCCATTTTTGCTACAATCTATAAAAAATAGTTTTGTAGCAAAGTGGTTGGAAAGTGGTAAATATAATTACAAAATATAAGTCTGAGAATTTTAACGATAGGAAGGGTGATTTTATTATCGATACTATTGTTATTCATTATACGGTTACCGATTTTGCTACCAGTCTTAAGTTGCTTACTCAAAGCAAATACGGGGTTAGTAGCCATTTTTTAGTGAACACTAATGGCGATGTATATAACCTTGTCGATACCGAAAAGCGTGCATGGCATGCTGGCAAAAGTTACTGGCGTGGTAATACCGACGTAAACAGTAATTCTATAGGTATAGAAATTGTAAATGATGGTTATAGCGAGTTTACTGATGATCAAATATCTTCTGTTTTAGAACTTTGTCAGATGTTAAAGGAAAAGTATCAAGCCATAGAAGACCGCAATATAATAGGTCACAGTGATGTAGCAATAGGAAGAAAAATTGACCCAGGTAAGTATTTTCCGTGGCAGTATTTTGCTGAAAATGGGGTAGGGGTTTGGGCAAATATAGACAAGGATCAGAGTGAACCTCTATATTATATAGGTGATAAAGATGATAAAATTCTGGAAATTAAAGAAAAACTATCTGATTATGGATATCAGATTACTAACTTTGATGATACGTATGACCTAGAGCTTAAAAAGGTTCTATATGCGTTTCAGCTTCACTTTGATCCTGAAAATGCCACAGGAAACATTGACAATAACACTATTGCCATTATAGATAGTATTTATTATTTATAATAGTAGGTTTAGGATGTTTGAGAGTCTAAGTGATAAATTATCTTCAGTTTTCAATAAATTAAAGCGTAAAGGTTTAATTACCGAAGATGATCTTAATCAGGCTGCAAGGGAAATCCGTATTGCGCTTCTTGAGGCGGATGTTGCCCTTCCGGTAGTAAAGTCTATTATCGACCAGCTTAAAGAGCGCGCCATTGGTGAAAAAGTAATAAGCAATGTATCGCCTGTTCAGATGATCATTAAAATCATGAATGATCTGATTTTAGAGGCATTAGGCGCAGAGTCTTATGACCTAAAATATAGTGGCATTCCGTCTTCATTCTTATTTGTAGGGCTTCAGGGTGCGGGTAAAACCACATCTGCTGCAAAGCTTGCATTTTTCCTTAAGTCTAAGCAAAACAAAAAGATTTTACTAGCATCTTCAGACATTTATAGACCGGCAGCGCGCGAGCAGCTTAAAAAGCTAGCGGATCAGCATCAGTTAGATTCACTTAGTATTATTTCTGATGAAAAGCCGCTTGATATTGCTAAAAGAGCTTTAAAAGAAGCAGAGCATAAAGGGTATGATATACTTATATTTGATACAGCGGGAAGACTTCATACAGATGAAGAATTAATTCAGGAAGTTATTGATATTAAAGGAATATTGCGCCCAAGCGAAACAATTTTAGTTGCTGACAGCATGACAGGTCAGGATGCTGTAAATATTGCTAAAGAATTTTCTGATAAAGTTGGTCTGACAAGTGTTATTCTTACAAGAATAGATGGTGACGCAAGAGGTGGGGCGGCATTAAGCATAAGAAAAATTACTGAAGTTCCTATAAAATTCTTAGCAACTGGTGAGAAAATTAACGAGTTTGAGGTTTTTCACCCAGACAGACTAGCATCCCGTATTTTAGGAATGGGCGATATCGTATCTTTTGTTGAGAAAGCAGCAAGTCAGCTTGATCATGCTGAGGCTGAGAAAGTTGCTAAAAGGGTGATGAAGGGTAATTTTGACCTTAACGACCTTGCAAGCCAAATTAAACAAATGAAGCGTATGGGCGGTCTTGGATCTATTATGAGTTTTATGCCAGGCATGAAGCAAATTAAAGACAAAATAGGCGAAATGAACGTAAATGAAAAAGTTTTTGACTGGCAGCTAGCGATTATCAATTCTATGACAGAAGAGGAGCGGAGTAACCCAAACCTCATGAACGGCTCACGAAGAAAACGTATTGCAATTGGAGCGGGAAGAAACGTTCAGGAAGTTAACCGCCTGCTTAATCAATATGAGCAAATGCGTAAGGTTATGAAGCAATTTGGTAAGATGGATCCTAAATCGCTAATGAAATCAGGAATTGGTAAACTTTTTTCTTGAAACTTTACATAAAAAAGGGTAATATCCCCTCAAAATTTTAATTAAGGTATAATCATGGGTAAAGCTAAAACAGCAAGTAAGAACGATCCAAGTAATCGTGAAAAGGCAAAAGAAGTATTCTATAACGGTAAAAAAGTAAAACCTGTTAAATTCATCAGTGAAACATCAAACTTTATTGCTGCTGAATATGAAGACGGTTCAATGGTTAATGACTCTAATGGTGATCCGTTACCATGGTCAAGCGTAGTTGCATAATTATAGTATTTGGATTTTGATTAGTTTAGGCGTCGCTTCCAAACTCATGTACTAGTTTTGTACACTTCGTTTGTCGCTCCTTTAATCAAATCAAACTACAAAACTATAATACAGTAAACAAAATATTAGTAATTATTGTATTATTTCCTAGTATATAGCTAAATCTAATATGTTATTTAATTTAGTTATACAAAAAAGCGCCTTAATTTTTTATGGCGCTTTTTTTTATTATTAAATTAACTTTTAATTTGTTGTCAGATGTTTTTGCAAAAAAAATGCATTTTTATTCAAATAAATGCTTGCAAAATATAAAATATAGGTTATAAAAATCACATGTAGACGCGGGTATAGCTCAGGGGTAGAGCGCAACCTTGCCAAGGTTGATGTCGAGAGTTCGAATCTCTTTACCCGCTCCACTTTTTAAATGACTACATAGGTAGACTTATGTCTCTACTCCCTTTAGTTCTCTTCGTTGCAATGTTACTTACATTAATAGCTTTAATAGCAGGAATAGTGCTTATGGCTAGAGGTGGTAAAATCAATCAGAAATATAGTAATAAACTTATGACAATGCGTGTAGTTTTGCAAGGTCTTGCAATTGCTATTGTTGCTATAATATTTTTAGTTGCTAAAAAATCTCAGTAATCTTTTATTTAACAAGATAAGTCATTCTCATTGCAAATGGTGCAAAACATCATGTGGCAGGCTATTGTTTTAATCTTGATAAATATTTCTATACGGTCATTGCTGCAGAGGTTCAAAGTTTCGGTGACGTCATTAAGAAAGGTATGAAAATACCTTGAAGCAATCTATAATTTTTTAAAGCCAATCTTATTATAAAAAAATTTGTAATTTTTATTAAATCATTTAATATGTTGATAAATAACAATTTGTTTATCATTTTCATATGCGATTACTTCCTTTTTTGATAGTTTTAATACTATGTGCATCACTTTTAAAATTTATATCAGTTACAAATTTTGATAATGTATTTGATAAAATGGAGTCTTTAATTCAGGCTTTAGAAGCAAGCAACATGGCGCATGCTAATGAAGGTGGTGGCGAAAAGAAATCAGAGCATGATACATCTAATTCATCTAAAGGAAAAGATAAAGACTATAAACCAAAGAAAAAGCCAATTACTGACCCTTCCAGATATAAAGTCAGTGATACTGCACCTGAAGACTCGTTAGCTCTTGACCCTAATAATAAATGTACAGCTGCTGACTATGAAATGTTTTCAAGGTTAAAACAGCGTAGAAAAGACCTTGAGGAAAGGGAAAAAACAATTACTGATAAAGAAAATATCATTATAGTATCAGAGCGTAGGATGAATGAAAAAGTAGCTGAGATTAAAAAGCTTCGTGAGGATATTAGAAGCATGCTCAATACTTATAAAACAGAGCAACAGGAAAAAATAGATAGTTTAGTTAAAATTTACTCAAATATGAAGCCAAAAGAAGCAGCCAGAATTTTTGAAGAGCTAGACATGAGTACTTTGCTTACTGTTATAGCAAGAATGAAGGAAGCAAAATCAGCCCCGATTCTTGCTGAAATGAATCCAATTAAAGCTCGTGATATTACAATTGAGCTTGCAAATCAAAAAAAGTTTTCCGAAGATATCTGCGGATGTAAAATGCAGGATCAATAATCATGATTAAACACAAAAAAGCTATTATTACAATTGGGATATTATTAAAAATACTTTTTCTATCATTTTTCTTTATTCCTTATAAACACTATCCTAAAACTATTATTATTCCCAAAGGTACAAGCAGCTCTGAGATTATTAATATTCTTCATGAAAATAATGTTGTCAGATCAAAAATCCATTCATATGCAATGTTTTATTTATACAGAATATTAGGTAAAAGTTTAAAATCTGGCGAATACGAATTTTCAGGAAAAGAATCAACAATATCCGCTTTTAGGAAAATTAAAGACGGAAAAGTTGTGCTGCATTTTCTTACAATACCTGAAGGTCTTACTAACTATGAGATTTATCAAATTATAAGTAATGAACCAAAGTTAACAGGCGCTATAAAGGCAAGCTACAAAGAAGGCGAGTTATTACCCGAAACATATGATTTTGTTTATGGTGAGACTAAAGAAGAATTTATCAGAAGAATGAATAAAAATCATAACAAGTTAATTGCTAAATTATGGGAAGCAAAAAGCCCTGATTTAAATATAAAAAGCCCGCAAGAATTAGTAACTCTTGCGTCTATCGTTGAAAAAGAGGCAAAAGAGCATTATGAGAGGTATAAAGTAGCAAGCGTATACAATAACAGGCTGAAAGTTGGCATGCCCCTTCAGGCGGATCCTACTGTAATATACGCCATAACAGAAGGCAAAACCAATATGGGCAGGCTACTTACTTCCAAAGACCTTAAAATAACCTCTCCTTATAATACATACACTGTAAAAGGTCTTCCTCCTACTCCTATATGTAACCCAGGCGAAGCATCCTTGCTTGCTGCTGCAAATCCTGCGAAAACGCCTTACTTCTACTTTGTAAGTAACAATAACGGTGGTCATAATTTTGCAACAAACCTTGCAGATCATATTAAAAATGTAAGGGTTTATCGTAAAGGTCTGAAATAACTGAATAATCTTTACTTAATGTAAATAAAATTGAATTAATTAACTATTTATGCTATAATATCCTAAATTTTGAATTAGGTATAATTATGTCAGAAGAAAATACTAAAGAAATTAAAAAAGGTCCAAATTGGTGTGGTACTAAAGATCCAAGATTTGAAAACACTCAATGTGACAAGCCACAAGGTACTCATTGTGAGAAAGGTGAATTTTGGTGTCAGATTAATTTAGAAGACTATAAAATGCCTGAAGAGCTTGCAGATTACAATTACTAAAGTTTTGGTGATCCAATTTTAAATGCTTTAAATGACCTTATAATATCTGAATAGAAATCACTATTAGGTGCTTCTATTTTACTGCGGAAACCTGTAGAATTTTGTAAGGTCATTTGATTGTTATTTTCTTTAATTTTATCTATAGCCAGTGATAAGTAATTTTTAGAAATTTTGTTTTCATTAATAAGTTCGCTTAACACATCGATGATATTCATCCAAAATAACTGGTTGGGGTCATTATCCTGAGATTTTGCTCCTGAAGATAAATCTTCCATAAAGTCTTTCAAATCAAACAAAGAATATTCAGTGGTGCTTTTACTATAAATATCTTTATTTCTCAAAATATTTTTTGCTTCTATTAATCCCTGTTCTTCCCAGTAAATTGATGCAGCAATTAATAAAACGGGGTCAATAGTATCTAAAATTGTACTTATAGCTATATTATATAAATAAGGATCCTGAAATAATGCCTTGATATAAACTTGATCATTTATATACGGAAAATAGCTAAAATAAACTTTGTAAACTTCATTACCAAAGTTACGTAAATTTTTGCCATATTCAGGAAGTGTTATATGTTCATTTTCTTCTAACGATTTAAGTATTTTAAAAAAACACTTAAGGTCTGAGTCTAAAATACCTAAACACTCTATAGTGGGTTCAAATATCATGCTTTTTTCCCATAGGTCGTAGTAGCTTTTTAAGGCCGTTCTCTCTACCATATAGTCTAAAAGATCAAGGCACCATTTGCCAAAAGTACTCCCTAAATCTTCGCGATCGAGGAAATATTCTAACGCTGGAATCACTTCATTTTTACCTTTTGCAGCATGAAAAAAAATTGCAAACATATCAGAAGAATAGTAAAATTTAGTTTCAGACTCAGACTCAGACTCAGACTCAGACTCAGACTCAGATTTAGACTCGTAAAAATTATTTAAAGCATATTGAACATCATATAATTCATTGTACCTTAATTCTCGCATATTTTGATATTTAACTTCATCTAAATACTTGTTTGCATAATCTAATAATGATTTGATTTCAGTTAAAATTTCTTCAGTAGTAGATTGTGATTGCTCAACAATTTCTAAAGAAAATTTTTGTATTTGCTCTTTTCCCATAGTTTTAACTATATAAATTTGTATGAATTTGTTCTAATATATGTGTTTCAATATCTTTTGGTTCATACAAATCATACTCAATCCTGGAAATATTTCCAGACATATACTCTTCAAGTTCTTCATACATATTAAGTACCCAGTCTTTGATAGGGTCATATGGTATTCTCTTGCCATCACGCAAAATAGTTGTAGCCTGCGTAATAGGGTTTAGGTAAAGCTGATCGCCAACTTCAATATCGCCAACTAAGTCATCCATAGGTCTTTTAATATAATGGGGATTAGCAATAAAATCTTTTACTAAATACCTACTATTGTTTGTCTCTATTTCATATGCACCATAAATATTATGAATATCTATATGTTCAAATGATATTTCTCTTTCATATATGCCCGTTAAGATATTATAATTTGCCATAAAAACAGCATGCTCGCCGCTTTTTGGGCGTATATCTAATACATATGCTTTTTTATTATTGTGATAAGTATACGGATTATTTACAGCAAAGCTGATTGCAACTTCCAAGTCCCATGAGGTAGAAGTTGTGGCATTGTAATCACCTGTAATATTTCCTGTATACGGGCTCATAACATGGTAGTCCAAATAGCTTCCATATCCTTTAGGTGGTCTGTGGTTTTGTTCAAATAAAATATTAATATCAAAGTTGGACGGTAAATCAAGGCCGCGCCAGACATTTTCATATCCGCAAAATTCTATTTCTTTAATGTCATTAAATATTCTGATTTCGCTAGCAATCTCGGAATGAAGTTCTGATTTAACAAGATCTTCGATTCTTGCCATAATTTGCTCTGAGTTTTCGGTAGTTTCAATAAATTTCCCAAAGTTTTTAAGTAAAGACTGTTTGTATTTTTCAGACACGCCCATTTCCGATAGTATAGATTTCATCAAATCTTTATCGTTATTAATCACTGCATTGTTTAATGCATCAAAATTTTCTTCAAGCATGTCTTTAGCTATATATTTTTCAAGCCTGTTGTGAAGTATCAGGCTCCTAATTTCCTGAGAAATTTTAGTAATGTTATCACCACCTTCATAAAGCCCATCTTCAAATAGATTTTTAAGTAAATCTTTTATGTCCTTTTGATCAGCATCACTGAGTTTATACTTGCTGCTAATTTTAACTATTTCTTTTTCTAAAGCGGTGTTTGCAGCACTCCTTATAAGTGTTTCTATATAAAGCTTATTGTTAACACTTTCCAGATCCGGGCTTGCTAAACTTTCTTTGCCATAAGACAAATACATAGTGCCACATTCAAAATTGCTAGAGTCATTATAATAGTCGTAACTATTGCCGATTTTATAATATTTTTTACCATCATCTACATATATCTTAAGCTCAGGTGGCAAATCAATTTTACATTTATAGTGCAGAAGATTGATTATAGCTTGATAAATCATAGGAGTTGAAGCTTTTTCAGTTTTAAATTTAGCCTTTGAATTTGCGTCTATTTTTTCAATAGAATCAATAACTATTTTGTCAAAAAGGTTAGGTTTATCAATAGCTTCTATGTTATTAGATACTGTTTCCATGGTAAATTATCTGTTTGAATTATGATGAGATAAACTGCCGTATTTTTAACATTTTGTAAATATATATTATTTTTTTAAGTATTTGCGCGTGGTGTTAATAAATTTCCTTCATTTTTAACAATACATGCTCGCCATTTTTTCTTATTATCTTTCATATAGTTATAAAATATAGGCTTTTCATCATTTTTGATTAAATTCTTGTTATAATCATTGGTGGTTTGGTCGTGACCTTTGCCTATAACATCTTTTAGACAAAGCTTAAAAGATCTGAAATTTAAATGGTCAGAATGCACTTCTATAGCAACCCCAGATAATATTTTACTGAGTGCATAAAAGCAGAGACCAAGTAATATTCTTGAGCTATAATGAAGGTTAGCCTTAAAACCACAAATAATACCAATTGCAGTTATCACTCCTGTGAAAGCGTTTCTGAAATTATAAGATTTATTGTATGTATAGGCTGCATAATCCTTCTTTTTAAAGTTAAAGTTTTTGCTTATATAACTTATAATATCTGAGGGATATGCATTTTCTTTTAAATTAAAAGTAATATTGGTTCTATCCTTTTTCAGGCTTATACTATGACTATTAAGATCAGGCGAAATTTCTAAGATTTTACTTAAAATCTCATTTTTATGAACTTTAAAACTGCCTGATTTAGCTGATATTACTATTTTTCTGGAATTCAGGTCATAATCGGCTACTTTAATATTAAAGCAATTATTGCTAAATTCTTTTTCAAAGTTTAAACATTCTGCTAAAAAACGAACTTTTTGAAAGTGAACATTCTCTTTAATTTTTATACTGCCATCTGATGCTGATGAAATAGCTGTAAGTGGTTCATTTGAAAGTGACTTGTTTAATATAATCGGTTCTTTAGTTTTTTTAAAGCCAGCATAAACTTTTATGGAGGTATTATTCTCAATTTCTGCTAAGAAAGAATCTTTAGTTTGGTTAAGCAGGTGACCCAGTAAATATTGGGAGTTAAACCGTTCGGGGTTATTTAAAATGCTAATAAAAATATTAGGATGCTGGGTGCATGCAGCTGCCATAACATTTGCACAAATAGTATTATGGTGGACTTCCCATTCCTGATTATAATACTTTAATTCATTTTCATAATGAGTAATAATATTTTTAAGTTCACCAATACCTTTGGTAAAAATGCTTTTTATTAATGCTTGTTTATATGTCTTTGGTATTTGGCTATTAATAACTTTAAAGTACTGGTAGGCATGTTCGGCTGAACGAAAATTAATAAACTTATCTTCTTCATATGAGTACATGTAGATTGGGCTGTTTTTTAATAACTCAATACACCTGTTCTCATTTTCTAGAGTATTATAATCAAGTAATAAGAATTTTGCATGCAGCATAATAACCCTCTGATTTTATTAGAAAAGCTGAGGGACTATATTTTAAAAAATGGTAATAGTCAATGAAGAATTAATGTTTTGTTAGGAATTGAGTTGATTTGATATCATCATTAAAAAGTGACTCATCATATTAATTTTCTTATCATATTCACTATCAATAATCTTTTGCATAAGCTCACGTGAGAAATCTTTTTGACTAAGATTTGGATGAGCTTCGATTATTTTCATAATGATTCTTAGCAAAATGTTGACAGCCTCAAAGCAACCTTTAGGCATATCTGCTTTTTTATAAAGTGCCGCAAGACTAGTAGCACCTTCATTAAATACCATGTTTTCAGCAAATTGCTCAGGAATTTTTGCAAGCTTTCCAAGTGCTAAGGCAAAAAACATGACGTCACCTTTGCAAAGAGCACGAAGAATAATAGAATGACTAAGCTTTCCGTTACCATACAGATGGTCGATAAGCTCTTTTGCATGAGCTTTGTTAGCAGTAATAGAGAAATTTTTAGAAATCACTTCTTCCTGTGAGGAATTTGTAATATCAATAGCTAGATCAGATGGTAATTTATACTCGTTAATAAGCTTGCGCTTCATTTCATCTGAAACTACAGAAACAAGCTTTTCAATAGTTACAGGAGATAGACCGCCACGATCAACTAAAGCCGACATAATTTCGCCAGACTCCTGATATTGCTTAATAATTTTATTAAAGCTTTTATCATTAATTTTAGCGGTTTTATTATGAATTAATGAGCTTGTAACTTCTTCAATGCCTCTGTCAACAATCTTTTCGCTAATAATTTCAGGCAGGTTTTGTCTTTTAGAAACTGCTACTAAGCGGGATAATTTTTTGGTACTTTCTACTATATGAATGATATCTTCTTCAAAAAGTACGGTCGAAAACTCAATAATAGGTAGGGTAACTTCATCATCTATGTCATTTGCCAGGTTTAATGATACGTTTCTGGATAGGTCAGCATAACCTTTAAGGTTTTTGGCAACAATTTTTCTGATTTCTTTATCGGCATCTTTTACAATAATATCAAGAATATCTAGCGCAATCTTCTTTTCAGTATCATTAAATGCGTTACAATCAAGATAATTGGTAATCTTTTCAGTAATTTGCTGCTTAACCTTAGGAGAAGCATTAGATTTAAGCTGTTCTAGATCTGCAATCAATGACATGATATAATCCTTTAATTTTCAGTACCTTAATTTATTACATTGACATAGCCATTTATATCGTATAATTGAAAAAATACTACATACTATAACTTATAGTTTAATATTAAAAAATTAATATTCAATTAAAATCTTCAATCTTAAGGGTTTGATCTGTATGGTAAAGATATATAATGATGCTAAATCAGCATTACAAGATGTTCTAAAGGATGATTTAACAATCATGGCGGGTGGTTTTGGGCTATGCGGAATTCCTGAAAATTGTATCAATTTTATAAGAGAATCAGGGGTTAAAGGGCTTACCGTGATAAGTAATAACTGCGGGGTTGACGATTTTGGTCTTGGTATTTTACTTCAGACACGCCAAATTAAGAAAATGATCTCATCTTACGTTGGGGAAAATAAAATTTTTGAAAAGCAGTTTTTATCAGGCGAGCTAGAGGTTGAGCTGAATCCGCAAGGTACGCTTGCCGAAAGAATCAGGGCAGGTGGGGCAGGTATTCCAGCTTTTTATACCAAAACTGGCGTAGGTACTATGGTTGCAGATGGCAAAGAAGTACGTTCTTTTAACGGTGAAGATTATGTAATGGAAACCGGTCTTAGGGCAGATATAGCAATAATTAAAGCCTGGAAAGCTGATAAAGCAGGTAACGTTATTTATAAAAAGACGGCTAGAAATTTTAACCCTGTTATGGCTACTGCTGCAAAAGTTACGGTAATTGAGGTAGAGGAAATTGTTGAAAATGGTCAGTTAAATGCCGATCAAATTCATACTCCTTCGGTTTTTGTACATAGACTTTTTGTCGGCAAAAATTACGAAAAGCGCATTGAAAAAAGAACAGTAAGACAGTAAGGAGAGCTAATTATGCCTTGGACACCTGAAAAAATGAGCGAAATTACCGCAAATTTAGAGATGAGAGATGGTATTTATATGAACCTTGGTATTGGTATGCCAACAAATGTGTCAAATTTTATCCCAAACGGTATGCATGTAACCCTGCAAAGTGAAAACGGTATGCTTGGTATGGGACCATTTCCCCTTGATTCTGGAGTTGATCCCGACCTTATTAATGCGGGTAAGCAGACTATTACAGAACTTCCTTATTCCAGTTATTTTAGCAGTGCTGATTCATTTGCTATGATTAGAGGTGGTCACATTGACCTTAGCATATTAGGTGCGCTTCAGGTATCAGATTCTGGTGATCTTGCTAACTGGACTATTCCTGGCAAAATGCTGAAAGGAATGGGTGGAGCAATGGACTTAGTTGCTGGCGTTAAGCGCGTTGTAGTTATGATGGAGCATGTTGCAAAAGACGGCTCACCTAAGATACTTAAAAAATGTGAGTTCCCACTTACAGGTAAGCAGGTAGTTGACCGCGTGGTTACTGACCTTGGCGTCTTTGATATTTATAAAAAAGAAGCAAATAAACCAATGCATATGATAGCTATATGTAATGGCGTAAGCGTAGATGAAATCAAGTCAAAAACAGCGGTAGAGTTTACTGTGGCAAGCGATTTGAAGGCGATTTGACAAATAAAAACTAATTGTCTGTAAAGTTTATAAGGTTAAAAATGGGTGAGCGGGGGGAAGTTCAAAAACAGTCCAGTGAACTGTTTTTGAACTTAGCACCCATTTTTAAGTGAATAAACGCTTTGGCGTTTTTCGCTGGTAATCAATGAAATATCATGATGTAATATTTCTTTATTTTACAAGAGGATATAAATGCAAAGAGAAATAGTAGAGCTATCAGAAATAAGGGTAGTAGGTTTAAGTGCCAGAACCAGTAATCTTAACGAGATCAGCATAGAGACCGCTAAAATTCCAAAAGTAGCAGAAGAATACTTATTCGATAGCGTTGCCGAAAAGCTAAGTCACCGCTTAAATCCTGGCGTTACCATTAGTTTATATGCGGACTATGAAAGTAATCATACGGGCGAATATACGTATATTATAGGTGAAAAAGTAGACAGTTTTGAAGATCAGGATGGGCATTATATAACTCATACCATTCCAGCCCAAAAATATATGAAGTTTACGGTAGGTCCTGACCTAATGCCAAAAGTTATAATAGATGCCTGGAAAGCAATATGGAATATGACAGATGAAGAACTGGGCGGAAAACGCAATTATCTTGCCGATTTTGAAGTATACGACGAAAGAAGTCATAACCCAGAGTCAGTAGTAATGGATATATATATTGGAATTAAGTAAATAATTTATGTATTTATTAGCAATAGCATGGCATTAAAAAGGTTATTAGGATAATTTCAGGATATTATCCTAAAATTATCCTAATATTATATATAATTTTACAATTATTGTTTTAATCTTTAATATTTTTTGCTGCAAATAAAATCTCAGTAATTTGTCTGGTAATGTCATTTACATTATCTGGAGAATGCCCAACAAATACTGTGTTGCTTTTAGAATGAGCACCAACCTCTTTTAGCATATCAAAATATTGAATGGTAAGAATCATTTTCATGATATTATCGCCACTTAAATGTGGGTAATTTTTTTGAATTTCTTCAACTGACTGACCAAGCCCTTCGATGATAGCTTTTCGCTGACCTGATATACCTTTACCCTGAAGAATATTTGCCTCGGTTTCTGCTTCAGCTTGCTTTACAATCATGATTTTTTCAGCCTCAGCTTTTTCTTGCGCTGCGATCCTCAGGCGCTGTGCTGTATTGATCTCATTCATAGCATTTTTTACATTTTCATTTGGCTGAATATCAGTAACTAATGCCTTAATTAAATTATAACCTAATGCTGCCATAGTTTCGTAAAGCTCTTGCTTGACGTTACTTGCAATTTCATCTTTCTTGGAAAAAACATCATCAAGATCTATGTTAGGAATTTTTGCCCTAACAACGTCAAAAACAAATGCCTCAATTTGCGCCGATGGATTTGTAAGTTTATAGTAAGCCTCATATATTCTTCCCTGAATAACTTCAAATTGTACTGATACAATAATCTTGATAAAAACGTTATCTTTAGTTTTAGTTTCGACCTGAACATTAAGCTGCTGAATTCTTAGGCTTAAATAGCTTTCTACGGTTTCAATTAAAGGGATTTTAAACCTTAAGCCAGGATATGCTACTCGCGCAAATTTACCAAATCTGGCAACAATGGCGACTGTTTGTTGTTTAACTATAAACAGACCACCCAAAACAATACCTAAAACTATAAGAGCAAAAGTCATGCTTGCATAGGGTAACTGAAAGTCCATATATCCTCCATTAAAAGAACTGAATTATACTCTAGCACTTATTAAAATTTAAGGCAACGTTGGTACTCAATTACCTATATTATAATATGCTATACAAACCACTCGACATTTTGCCAGCTTCCTAAGTTTTGTTTTTTTGCTCTAATTCTGCTTTTTACATTACCTACATGAATTTCAAGTTTGTGTCCATCTGGATCTAAGAAGTATAATGATTCACCAGGTGACGTATTATTTTTGAAAATTTGTGCATGCTTTGTAATCTTTTCGCTTAGTTTCTCAAAGTCTTCTTGAGCTACCGTAAAAGCATAATGTGTGTAACAACTGTTTGGTACTCTATTTTCATCTACATTTAAGCAAAACCATATATCTCCAACCATAAAATATGCGCCTTGATCCCATTTTACTAAAGGCTTAAGACCTAATATATCTTTATAGAATGCAAAAGACCTTGCAATATCGGTTACCGCTAAAGTTATATGGTTTATACCTTTTATCATATTATTATTTTCTAAGTTTATAATCATAAGAATGGCTATAATGCTGACCGCCACTTGCTACAATTCTGTTGGTCGCGGATAGACCTACCATAGTAGAGCTATGAACGATTTCCTGTGCAACATGAGTTGCTTCATAAGCTGTTCTGCTAGGGTTTTTTAAAGTTCTAGCTTTCCATGCTGATGGGTCATTTTCTCTTTGGATTCTGTTAATTTCGGTAGCTGTAAGACCAGGTGAAACTGTAAATATTTCAATTCCATTTTTCGCATATTGTAATGCAAAGTTATTCGTAAATGTCAGCAATGTAGATTTACTAGCTTCATAGAGAGAAACATTTTCTGTATATATTTGTGAGCAAATTGATCCTACATTTACTATGCGATGGAAATATTTTTTGTGATTAGTATTATTATGATTTAAAGCAGATTTTATATGAGCCTGCATTAAGTAAATAGGAACCCATGTATTGATATTCAGTTGTTGATCAACCAGGTCTTTGGTTATTTTTAAAGGATCAGACAAAACTACAATTCCAGCATTATTAACAAGAATATTTATATGACCAAGAGCTTTAGTTACTTGATCATATAGTTCGAATGCTGCTTTTTGATCAAGTTTTGCAAAATCTGATTGTATTGCAATAGCTTTTACACCTAATTCATTTGCAATTTTGACCACCTGATCTGCAGCTTCCTTGTTTTTATTGTATGTGAATGCGACCTTTGCCCCTTGTTTGGCATATTGGATTACAGTCTCTCTACCAATACCAGTACTTCCGCCTGTAACAAAAACGTTCAGGTCTTGTAGTATAGAATATTCTTTTTGATGTGAGTGAGATATTGTTTGAAGCGTATTTGATGATAATGAAGATTGATTGGTAGCGCAGCTAGATAAAACTGTTCCAATAATTAATGGTAATATAATAGATTTCATAATGTACCTTTTTAGTTAAATTAAATCCCTTTCTAATACAAATTCTTTAATGTTCAAGGCATTTGTATTTTCTAATTCAATACGAAATCCATTTTTTTGCCAAAAGTTTAAAGCATTTTGATTATTTTCTTGAACTATACATCTGAGTCTAAAATAATTTTCTGCTATTGCACACTCGTTAAGTAATTTTACTATAGTGGACCCAATATTTTTGCCTCTCATTTCAGGATTAACTAATAAGTACCCAATGGTTATTGTGTCTTTTTCGGGATATTCAAGAATTAAGTCAATGAAAGATGTGATATTTTCATTTTCAAAAGTAGCAATACAAATTTTATCTTCTAATTTTTTATTCGTAGGTAAAGCCTCTAAAATATTTTCTGCACATCCTTTAATTCCCTCGCATTTGATAAAAAAGTCATCAAATTTATCAATAAATTTCTGCAATAACTCAGACATATATGGATTAATAATTTTAGCTATAAAACCACTATTATTTAAAACTTTTAAAAATTTATCTCTCATTTTCTGCCTTTATTTTCGCAAATGATTTAAAACCTTCCCATATTAGCCCGCCATACGGTTCTAATAAGTTTGTTACTAATATTTCTAGTTTATTGGTATCTCCTTTATTAAAGACAAGTTGGAAACTTTCATAAAATTCAGTAGCTAATAAGGGATTTTCATTCTCTAAATACTTAGCTATATATTTACCACTTGATGTCCATTTATTTTGGGATGAAAAGTAAAAATCAGCAAGGACATTATAAAGTTTTATACAAGATGCCATTTGTTCATGATTGCTATACGGCGACATAATATCATCTAAAATATCTGTAATAAAATATCTTAGTTTATCTAGTTCATCTTTTGTAAGTGGTTTTGGACCTTTTGTATAATATTCATTAGCTAATGCTTTAATTGAATATGATAATTTTGTTCCCTTAGGTATTTCAACGGCATCTTTTATAAGTGAAATTAATCCAGGAGAGCGGGTTGTATCACGGTTTTCATTAAAGAAATATTCAATAGATTTTATATTATGAACAAAAGTCTCGATTCTAATACCTTCATAAATATAAGATTCTCTAAATGCATTAGTAAGGTTTTTATATACTATAACTAAATCTAGGTCAGATTTGTCAGTTCCCATACCTTTTGATAATGAGCCTCCCCAAAAAATCACTTCTGCGTCATTATATTTTTCATCATATAGATTTTGAATAATTTTTGGATAATCCATTTATATCTCCTTTCTCATAAAGTGGCAGTCGTAGTTTTTAATCCATTTGGGAATAGTGCCTATGCATTTGAAGCCTAACTTTTCATAAAAAGGCTTTGCCTGAAATTCAAAAGTATCCAGCTGAATATATTTGCAGCTTTTTTGCTTTGCATATTCCTCTAAAACAGTCATTAGCTGAGTACCAACTTTGTGTTTTCTATGTTTTTCATCCACCCATAGCATATCAACTTTGGCGTAGTCAGCCATTATGCTACCATAAATTCCACCTATAATTTCATCTTCATTAAGCGTTGCATATATAAGAAAATTTCTAAAACTATACTTTCCAAAGTAATTTTCATTATAAGTTTTAATGCCATTTTTTATGGTTTTTAGAACTTCTTCGTCGATAACTTCGTCTATTTCTATTACTAATGACATTTCCTAAATTCCCTTAATATTTGACTTTTGGACTAAACTAAGCTAAACTAAGTAGTAGTCAAATTTTAATATGTATTATTATGTATATAACAAATATTCATGAAGCTAAAACTCATTTATCAAAACTTATTGAAAAAGTTTATAATCAAGAAGAAGAAGTTGTGATATGTAAGGCAGGTAAGCCTATGGTAAAAATTACAAAATACACAACTGCACTTAAGCCAAGGGTTCCAGGTTTATGTAAGGGTGAAATTAAGATCTCCAAAGATTTTGATGACTTACCACAGAGTTTTATGAAAAATTTTAGGTAGTACTTATGCATTACCTAATAGATACGCATATTTTTTTGTGGTGGATTGATAATAATAAAAAGCTTTCAGAAAAGATTAAAAGTGTGATAGCCAACCCGAGCAATATTATTTTTGTTAGCAGCGTAACTACATGGGAAATCACTATAAAAAAATCTTTAGGGAAACTTGAAGTACCTGATAATATAATTGAAATTATTGAAGAATGTGGATTTGAAACTCTATCAATTTCCCCGATCCATACATTAGGTATTGAAAATTTACCAGATATACATGATGATCCTTTTGATAGACTGCTGATTTCTCAAGCTATTTGCGAAGATTTAATATTAATAACAAATGACCAATATATAAAGCAATATGACCTTAAATTACTCAGTTAAATTAAAAACTTTAGTTTTTTTTATATCACTATTTTACTCATTTACCGCCAACGCTATAGTATTAGAAGCTTTAGAGAAAGATGGGAAACTTTCAGAAGTTTTTGAAAATCACAAAATCTGTTTTTATCCTGGATCATTTGACCCTCTGCATAATGGTCATGTAGAAGTTGCAAATTACGTTTTAGATCAAAATTGGTGTGATTATACTTTGGTTTATCCATCATGGGGTGGGGATAATTATAAAAAAAGGCAGGATATAAATATAAGACTCGATATGCTTTTTTCGGTGTTTGAGAGCCACCCTAAAATATTGGTAACTCGTTTAAATCCGATTAGCTTACAAAAAACTTTGACTGCATCTGGCGGTGATAAGGTTATATCTAAGTTTCCGGGTACTGAATATATTGGCGTAATCGGTTCAGACGTAGCGCTTGCTTTGGATGATAATATAGACGCGCTTTCAAAATTTATGTCAGGCACAAAAATCCCAAAACGATACGAAGATGCAACAATTGGCGGGCTTATGGCGCTTCCAGCTAAGACTTTTATAGTTAGTATTAGAGAAGGGGATAATATAGACGCTGTAGGTGAAGAACTAGGCGATAGGAAAATTATACAAAGTTTTAAGACTACAAATTTTGCAGATTTATCTTCATCTCAGGTAAAAAAGATTATATTTGAAAATGGAGATGTCTCAAACCTTGTACCAGCTAAAGTTTTGGAGATTATAAACAGTAAGTGGTTATATAGGTAAAAATAATCAAATTTTAAATTATATAAATTATGACCAGGGGGCGAGCTTTTGAAAAAAACGAGGGGAATAATTTATATCTTCATTTTATGCCCCATTTTTATATCGAAAAAAAATGACTTCCCGGGGGTGGTCAGTCATTTTTTAAAATTACTATTTTATTCGTCATAATACCCTTCAGGTAATGGTGGGTATTCTTTACCAATGTAAAGTTTTCCATCAATTAAATCTTCCCACTTTTTAGGCATTTTATTAAAGAAAGTCTCAAATTTAAGTGGCTGTGGCCAATTGCGAATATTTTCAAATGTAAAGCCTGTATATGTATGTAAATCATGATAGCCGCAAAATTTATCAATTTTTATATTCATTACAATTAACCGTGAATCTTGTTTTCCTAAAGGTAACATCAAATTTATCAGATTATTAACCTGATCTTGACCTAAATATGTATAGCTATAAAGATTATTAATATCTAAGACAGAAATGGCAACATTGTGTTGCTTTAGTATATCAATAATCCCAATAACATGGGAATTATTAATTAAATCAATTTGTAGTTCATAAATATCATCGTTTGATGCTAGAGAATGCAATTTATTATATAGCCTATCATCAAAAAGATAATTGCCGCTTTTGTAAGTTAGGATATCCTGAAAAGTAAAGCCATCATATAAATGACCATTTAGATTACATCGAGGAATATAACCTCCTGTATTAAGTATTTCTTGGGCATAATAAGAATTATTTCTGTCGAAATTCCTTATATTGTCATTCCACCACTTAAAATCGCTTTCTGTGAGTGATTTGCTAATTTTCTGCCATTCTTCAAAATTTGCATCCCATCTAAGTTTTTTATAACTTTCCTTATTTGGAGCTTTTAATAGTTTTCTATTTATTTTTGCAAATCTAATAATTTCTGGGCTTTTATCAATTATTATAAGCGAGTCTATATTTTTAGCCATAGACGCTCCACGGAAACTTCTTTCCCCTCCCACAGAAATAAAAGCACCCGTTGGCGCGTGATCCAAAATTGGCTGAAGTTTACCTATTTGCATTTCAGTAGATAAAGGAAATACTTTAAAATCAGCAGCATGGCTTAAGGATGATATCAAAATCTGTATGGCAATTAGAATATATTTAAGCATATTTAATTCTCAAAATTCATTGTTAATCAGTATATTGTAGTATTTTGTTTTTATTAGCAACCTAATAGTATGTAGATTTTTAATGGAAAAAGTGGTATAATATTAATATGTTAACTAATTTAATTTATAATTATGACTGCATTTCTTTCAATTATTGAAAATGCTTATAATAACTATGGAAAGCTTTATATAGATTCTTCGGGTAATCTGGCAGTTGAGCAGGTAAGTAAATGGTGGCCTGTAAGCTATTCTTCTAGTGAGAAAGAAGCTATTAATAAGTTTATGCATGATCATATTAATGACCTTAATAACGAAGGCATAGAGTATTTTCAAACTGGTAAATCGCTTAGTAAAGCTCAGGAATATCTAGATTATTATACTTCAAAAGGGGTGTTATCTGAAAAAATAGATGTTTATAGTAATGTATATTCAAACTGGATGAAGTACCTGCCAGATGAGCTTAAACAGCAGGCATTTAGCCATTTGTTATTACCAGGAACTCATGATAGCGCATCAGTAAAAATTGACTGGGCGCACCCTATTGAGCATGAAAACACTAGTTGGCTTGCAAATTTAAGTAAGACTCTTAATTATATGCCAGGAATCAACAATCTTGTAGAAAACTGGACTGCAACACAGTCAGAAAGTATTACTGATCAACTTAAGCACGGCGTAAGGGCTTTTGACTTAAGGGTAGCCTATAATAAGGCAGATGGTCAAATTTACCTAACGCACACATTTACTGTTGATAAACTTGATAAAGTTTTAGAGGAATTTAAAACTTTTATCGATCAGCATCCTGATGAAGTTGTAAAGATTCATATCAAGCCAGATTGGGAGCATAGAAAAGATACGTATCCCCACATTCCTGATATCAATAAATTAATTAATCAAAATTTTGGATCTAAATTATTTGATTTATATGATTATGGTAAAAGACAATTTAAATCTCTGGATGATGTTACTATAAAGGAATTGCAGGCTAAACATAAAAATATAATTCTTACTTATGATAAATCATACGAAAAAATGCATGGAAATCAAATTCAAGAAGATGGTAAATGGCATAATGTTAATTCAGTTGAAGAACAACTTAAAGCAATTCATAACGATTTGGATCATTTAAATGAAGAAACTACCAAAAGTGAATCTTTATCTGTGACTCCTGATGCATCAACTGTTTTTCACTATAGAAGTCTTGAATCTATGGCTAGAGACATAAATAGTCATTTATACGAGATTTTAGATCATTACAAACACGCTCACAAAGATGGGCATTACCTAAATGAAATTGATCTGGATTATGCTACTCCTGAACTCATTGAGTCTATAATTCAGGCAAATTTGTCTAAGGATTTCCTGCATGATTAGCCATATAAGCCATTGATTTAAATCAACTTTATAAACTGTTAAAAAAATAATGCTCTCTTAATTTTTGAATAATAATTATTTTTTATGTTGCAATATGCAGTTTTTTTTGCTGTATTTTATATATGTAGGTTTGAAAATATAAAAATTTGCGAGCTTGCATAAGGAAAGAAAGAGTTTAAAAATAAATTTTTTTAAAGTTATAAGAAATTTTATTTATAAACTCTCCGAAACGAAAATATAGTAGGAGATTTATTATGATCAGAAAATTACAAGTTGCTGGCAGCTTAGCAGTTGTGTTACTCTCTGTTGGGTGCGCATCTCTTAACGTTTTAAAATATAATACAAAAATTGAAGGTGACGATTTCAACGCTGAACTCGCTCGCAACTATTTATACTTCTCAGAATCAGAAGCAAAACAATATGACTGGCCAGATTCAGAGCGTTTTGCAATAAAAGGAATTAAAGCTGCTAAAGGTCAGGATGTTTTACCAGAAGAGCCACGTAAATGGCACTTAACTCCAGAAAACAGAGTTGAGCTTACTGCAGCTCGTGAGCATTTAATGAATGTGCTTACAGAATCAAATAAAATGAGCTATCCAAGAGAAACAGCTAAAGCTCAGTTTTATTATGACTGCTGGATGGAACAACAGGAAGAAAACTGGCAAACCAAGGATATAGCTTACTGTAAAAACCACTTTATTGACTCAATCAATAACATTTACAGAATCAATGCAAAAATCCAGGATGCACTTAATGTAAAACATTACCACACAGTATATTTCAACTTTGATGATTCTAAAATTTCACCATCAGAACTTGCAATACTAGAGCAGGTAATTAAAACAAGTGCAAAAATTCCAAATAGAAAAATCACTCTAAGCGGATATGCAGATAACACAGGTACAGAAAAATATAATCATCAACTATCTGCAAAAAGAGCAGAAGAAGTGAAAAAATATCTGGTAAATGCAGGTCTTGACCAAGAAATCTTCGTAGTACAAGAGTTTGGTAAACACATGCTCGCAGTGCCAACACCATACGGTGTGAAAGAAAGATTAAATCGTAGGGTAGAGATATTCATCCACGATTAATCTGACTTCTCCGAAAACCCTACATTTGCTGATAATTTAGGCGTCAATTCGGTACTCGAATCCTCATGTACTTTGTGTACATTCCGGTTCTGCGTTCCGATTCTCCTGTAAATTATCTACCAAATACGAGTTTTGGAAGAAGTCTAATAATCGATGGTTGTTAAACTAAGATTATTATGTAGTAGTAAAAAAAGCCGGGAATTCCCGGCTTTTTTTATTTATCGTAATATGTGTCACTTCCTCACTTATGTAGGTTTACTACACAGCGTTCGTTGCTCCTGTATTACATTCCCAAATATGATAATTATACGCAAAGCATTATAAAAAAAGGTCGGAAATCTCCGACTTTTTTTATTTATCGTAATATGTGTCGCTTCCTCACTTATGTAGGTTTACTACACAGCATTCGTTGCTCCTATATTACATTCCCAACTATGATAATTATACGCAAAGCATTATAAAAAAAGGTCGGAAATCTCCGACTTTTTTTATTTGTTTTCTAAAACTAAGAAGTCTTTTTCGTGAGCTGCTAAGTATTCATCGTACTTTCCTTTAAAGTCTATAAGCTTCTTAGGAGTAATGGCGATAATACGGTTAGCAATGCTCATTGCAAAGTCACGATCGTGCGTTACCATTAAAAGAGTACCAGGATACTCTTTAAGCGCTTTTTTAAGTGCATCTTTAGATTCGATATCTAAGTGGTTGGTCGGCTCATCGAGGATTAAAACGTTTGCTTCATCGAGCATAATTTTACCCATTAAAAGCCTTGCGCCTTCACCACCACTAATATTCAAAATGTTTTTATTAACTTCGTCTTTGCGGAATAACATATTACCTAAAGTGGTTCTAACTCTGGTTACGTGTTCCTGATTTGTATTATCTGTAAGCCAGTCTATAACTGATTTGCTTTCATGAAGCTGGTCATGGTGATCCTGAGCAAAGTATGAAACGTGGGTTTCATATCCCCATTCAAAGCTTCCGCTATCTGCCTGTAAATTACCTGTGATAATTTTGAGTAATGTTGATTTACCCATACCGTTAGGTCCAACAATAATAACTTTCTCACCACGATTTATATTAATATTGATATTCTTAAGTACCTGTTTATCCTCAAAACTTTTGTAGATTTCTTTGATTTTAATAACATCTTTACCTGAAGGTCTTTTTTGCTTAAATAAGAAATTAGGTGCAATTCTTGAAGACTTATCAATTACAGGAAGTTCAATTTTATCAATGAGTTTTTCCCTTGAAGCACTTTGCTTAGAACGTGTGGCAGATGCACGGAATTTCTCCACGAATACTCTCATGTGGGCAATCTTCTTTTCTAAATAGTCGCGTTCGTTCATCTTAGCTTCCATAACTGCTTGCTTTTCTTTTTCGAAAGCCGAGTAATTACCTGTATAAAGCCTGATCTCACCGTAGTCTATATCTAGAATGTGAGTTGCTAAATTATCAAGGAAGGTAGTATCGTGCGAAATTAGCACCAAAGTACCCTTGAAATTGTTCTTTAAATAGTTTTCTAACCAGTAAATGGTTGGCATATCTAAGTGGTTTGTTGGCTCATCAAGAAGCAAAATATCAGGGTTTTCAAATAAGCTTTGCGCTAGTAACACCCTTAGTTTATAACCACCAGAAAGTATAGATAATGGCTGATAATGCTTGTCTTCGCTAATGCCAAGCCCAACCAATAGCTCTGCTGCTACGCTTTCGGCAGTGTAACCATCATTTTCGTAGATGACATTTTCTAAGTCACCTAGTTTATAACCGTCTTCTTCAGAAATTTCTTCTTTAGCAAAAATCGCGTCTTTCTCCTGCATTGCTTCCCAAAGAGCTTTTTTACCAGCAATAACAGTATGAACGATAGATACGTTTTCATACATAAAGTGGTCTTGCTTAAGCCAGCCAAGTTTCAGGCTTTTAGGGATTGTTACCTCACCATCTGCTGCTTCTTCAGATCCTGCAACAACTTTAAGAAACGTAGATTTACCGCAGCCATTGGCTCCAACTACGGCATATCGATTGCCAGGTGTTAAACTAAGATTTACATCGGTAAAAAGGATTTTAGGGCCAAAACTCATGGCCAGATTGCTGATAGATATCATAAATTTATATATTACATAGGGTTATTGAAAATTGATACAATATTATACATGATTTTTTAATAAATGCACTATATAGTTAAGTCTTTATAATTCTGGTATGCGTCATTTCCTCACTCACCTAGGCTTACTAGGCTTCGTTCGTCATTTCTGTACCATAATTTAAATACTTTAACTATAAACATATTGACCGACAACTGAGAGGTATTATATTAAAGTTGATTTTATGTAAGCTCTTTAATTATAGAGATTTTTCATAAGATTATTAACTTGGATAACAGGAGAAAAGAGATGTCAGGATTTGCGACACTTGCGAGTAACTTAAATTTAGAGCCTCAAAAAATTGTACTGTTCTTCCAGCTTTGGACTCAGGCTGGATTTTTTGAGGAAGCTAGACTTTGGGAATCTTTAAATTTAATATATGACCAGAACAAAGCTGAATATGTATTTAATTATATAAGTCCAGATTTAAAAAACGATAATGCATCTGAAATGATTATAGCTAAATTAGACTATCTTTATAATAATAAAGTTTTAAATGATCAGGATTTGTTGTACTTTTTCTTATATCAGGCTCAAACAGCCTTTAATCGCGAATTAGGTAAAGAAAGGGATTCATTAAAATGCGACCCTAATAATTGGTTATGCGGTGGAGATCCCCAGCAAGTTATTGCTATATTTAATAAATTGGGAATTATAGATGAACTAAAGCCTAGTATGAAAAGCGCTCATGCTATTGTAATACCAGGCTCATCTACAAAAAAGATGGTAAAAACGGTTAGCAAATATGCAGAAGATTTAAGTAAACTACCACATGATAATTTTTATTTTTTAACTGGTAACAGACCACTTACTAAGGGTATTGATGGTGAAGAAACAATTTTGGAAATAGCAAATAATCTAGGTATTAAATATGATTTAACTAAGCCATTTATTCCGCTTCCATCACCACTAAGCGGCGAAACTCTTAACTGCAAGCCATACATAGATGAGAAAGATGCGGCAGTATATTATTTAAAGAAAGCATTCCCTGGTGAAAATATTGAAGTTGATATTCTAACCAATCCTAAGCTTGATAATGGGTTTAAAAATACTTCAAAAATCAAGATTTTTACAGTTGAAGTAGATAATTTAAGACCAACTACCATAGACAATGCTAAATCACTTTATAAGCATTTAGAAAGCTTAGGTTTTTCTAAAGAAAATCCAGCAAATGTTATTTTAATTGGTTCGCAGCCATTTATCACAAGACAAAAAATTAGCTTTGAGAATATTCGTAAAGAGTATTTCCCAAATTTAGGTGTGAAATTCGATATAAGTGCAGAGAAAGCAAATCTTGATGCTAATAATTTGCTTACAATTTTTTCAGAAACTGCAGCTTTAATTAGCGAAAAGTTTAATCAAGCGGTAATTGATGGAAAATATCAAAAACTGGAACAAAATTTATTAAAGGTTATAATGTTTGGTAGTCGTAAGAACGCTATTGAAGGCAAGGTACTTCCAAAAATGCCTGAAGAAACAGTACCAACTGTTGTTATTCATGATAAGGCAGCACTACTTTTAATTAACAAAGGTTATGAACTTGCTAAATAGAAGCTATAGAGAGCAGCTCAAAAATAATAATATTATCATTGAGCAAGCAACTACTTTAGATGGTCGTAAGGTTTGGTATATAATAGAGGTTTGTGAACACCGTAAGCCTCTATTATGTCATTATCCTAAGGGAAAGGTTATAGATATAAATGATATAGGAAGAATTCTAAAGTCAGGCTGGGGAGAGTTTCCAGATGATGAAGTTTTAAAAGATTTTTTATAAATACTTACTTACCAAATAAAGACAGACAATTAGGACTTTTTTTTAAAAATTAATACCTTTTTTACGACTGAAAATGCTAAAATTTGCAATGAATAAACTGAATTTGTTTAATTATATATAAAATATGTTATTTAATTCTAATTATACAAACTAATAAAATAAATAAACATATAAAGCAAACGATATATAATATTTTATTTAATTGATATCCAATGATATTTTGTTGTGACTTATTAATAACTTGATTTGGAATAATTTCATGAATATTTATGGTATTAGTAGTTAAGTCATTTGTTTGTTTTTGAGTTTCTAGAGCCTTTGTTAAAATAGGATTCTCAATTTGTGAAATATGCTTTATTGGAGTATAAAAAGTAGGGGTAATGTCAGTAACTAAAATTTTATTTTTATTTAGTTCTTCCTGAAAAGTTTTTAATGATTGTAAATGTTCTTGATCAAAAATTGGATTATTAACCCAACTAATATGAAATTTTGACATAGCACTATTAATTCCATCTTTTTCAATAATAATTTTTGAATGTTTAATTTCTAATTGAACTACAGAAATTGATAATAATTTTAAGATTCTAAATTTATCTTTATCCATAGTATTACTGTAAATAAGTTCAACTATTACTCTGGGCTTTCCATTTTTGTTAAAAATTACCAAATCAAATCTAAATTTGCTAAGTTGTTTAATATCTTCATCTTCAAGACTTTGTATAACGTCTTTAAATTTACATAATGTAGAGCCTGAAACCTCAGATTTTATTTCCCCATCTCTAAAATATTTCTTGTTCTGGAAAATATCGATATAGTATTCACCTGATTTATAAAAATAATATTTGTTACTTACAAATGTTTCTAAAGAATAACCTTTTGTGTATGCTGAATCTTGAGAAAAAACTTGATTATCCCTTATATAGAACTTTTTACAAATTTCTGTAATTTTATCCGATTTAAAAACCCTTCGATTAATATCTGGAATCGGAATTTTCTTGGTTTTAATAAAATGTATTTTTAATGCTAAATGCTCATAAGATTCATTGTTTAATGACACAAGGTTAATTTCCTGATCATTAATGATTGTTTTATTTTGAATGGATCGGAAATAAGGTCTTTTTTTTGTACTTTTAGTATAAGATAATGGTATTCCTAAAAATTTGAGATTACACTTCTCTCCCGATGGTATATGTTGATGTGCAATATATTTATTGCTTTCTGGGTCTAATTTATAAGGTTCGTATCTTATTCCTTTTTCATCATATCCGAAAGGGAATTTAAGAGTTTTTTCTTCCATAAATAATGCTTTTAATATTTATGGCTAGCAATTAGCACATCTTTTAATTGAAATCAAGCATTTTGCCTTTTTTCATTCCATTTCATAATAAGTTTAAAGAACAGTGGGACGAAGAAGATTGCAATAAACGTCGCAGCAAGCATGCCGCCAATAACACCTGTACCAATTGAATGGCGGCTGGCAGAACCTGCGCCACTACTTATAGCAAGCGGCACGCACCCTAATACGAATGCAAGTGATGTCATTACAATAGGACGGAAACGCTGGCGCGCAGCTGAAACTACAGAAGGAATAACGTCCATGCCTTGCTTGCAGTTTACTACGGCAAATTCGACAATTAGAATAGCATTTTTTGCTGAGAGTCCGATTAAAGTTACAAGCCCGATTTGGAAGTATACGTCATTATTAAGTCCACGCATCCAAACGGCAAGTAATGCGCCAAATACCCCAAATGGTACTGCGGCTATAACTGAAAAAGGTATCTTCCAGTTTTCATATTGAGCAGCAAGTATTAAAAACACCATTATTATACCAAATACAAACGCCATTGAGCTTGAGCCGCCTGCAATTTTCTCCTGATAGGCTGATCCAGTCCAGCTAACTGCATAGCCCTTTGGGAGTGTTTTTTTAACAATACGCTCTATTTCCTGAATTGCATCACCTGAGCTATAGCCTGGCGAAGCGCTACCCATAATTTTTGTAGCAGGGAAAGCGTTAAAACGTTCTATAAGGTCAGGACCTATGATACGTTCAGCTGTTACTAATGATTCAACAGGAATCATATTGCCGTCATTAGACCTGACATAAAGATATTTTAAAGCTTCTATTTGATCGCGGTAAATATCTTCGGCTTGCATATTTACTTTATAAGCCCTGCCATATAAGGTAAAGTCATTTACATAAAGACCGCCTAGCGCAGTTCTAAGGCTATTGAATATACTAGGGATACTTACATTAAGCGCTTTAGCTTTAACCTGATCAACTGTTATATTATATTGCGGAATTGATATATTAAGGGAGCTTCTGATACCTGTAAGAATCTGACTTTTAGATGCTTCTTCAACAACTTTGGCAGCTGCCGCAGCAAGATCAGCCGTTGTGCCGCCCATTCTGTCTTGTAAGTAAAACTCAAAGCCGCCTGTAGTACTCATGCCCATGATTGGGGGAGGGTTAAACGCAATTACCATAGCGTCTTTAATGCCAGCGTTCATGCCCATGAATTTGCCAACTAAATTGCGAGAGTCCTGATCTGGGCGCTTTCTTTCATCCCAGTCTTTCAGCATAATAAAGGAAGTGCCAGCACTAGATTTAATGGAGCCTGTAAGTAAATCAAATCCAGAAAATGTTACTATACTAGTAGCATTAGGTTCGCTTAAAATATTTTTATCAACTTGGTTAGTTACGGCTTGAGTACGCGACAATGATGACCCTGGCATAAGTACAGTTATCATAAAGTTATACCCTTGATCTTCTTCTGGTACTAAACTTGTAGGAATACGGCTAAAAAGTCCTAATCCTAAAAATATTATGCCTGCAAATAGCGCTATACCAATCCCAGTCCGTTTAAGTAGAAAGGCTACACCCTCGGTATATTTAATTCCCATATAATCAAATACGCGGTTAAATTTTGCAAAAAACGGGCTAGGTTCAAGGTCATGAGACGATTTTAGAATTAAGGTGCAAAGCGCGGGTGTTAAGGTGAGAGCTACAATACCTGAAATTACAACTGATACTGAAATTGTTATAGCAAACTGTTTATACATCTCGCCTGTAAGGCCACCAATAAATCCAACTGGCACAAATACAGCGCAAAGTACTAAAACGATTGCAACAACAGGCCCTGCAACTTCTTCCATGGATTTATAGGCCGCAACTTTACTTGAAACTTTTTCTTCTTTCATGATTCTTTCAACGTTCTCAAGTACTACGATAGCGTCATCTACCACAATACCAATAGCTAAAACCAGTCCGAAAAGAGTTAATAAGTTTATTGAAAAGCCAAGTACATACATACCAGCAAATGTACCGATAATTGATACTGGAACAGCAATTACCGGAATTAATGTTGCTCTTGCGTTTTGAAGGAATACATAAACTACAAGTACGACCAAAAATATAGCTTCAACAAAGGTTGTTATTACTTCTTTAATCGAAATTTCTACGAACTTGGTAGTATCAAATGGAATTGAGTAAGCTAGTTCATCTGGGAAGCTTTCTTTTAGTTCTTCCATTTTGTTCTTAATTGATTCAGCTGTTTTGAGGGCATTGGCACCTGGCTGCAGATAAATACCTATTGCTACGGCAGGTGAGCCGTTAAAATTTACGTTAAAATTATAATCCTGCGCCCCAAGTTCTACGCGTGCGATGTCTTTGATTTTTAATGTGTTTCCTTTGTTGTCAGCCCGTATAATAATATTTTCAAACTCTTTTGGGTCACTTAACCTCCCTTTAGTTGTAAGGGAATATGCAAAATCCTGAGGTTTGGTATTAATAGGCTCAAGTCCAATTTGACCTGCTGAATATTGCGAGTTTTGCTCAGATATTGCATTGGCAACGTCTTCAACGGTGAGGTTATAAAATGCCAGCTTATCTGGCTTAAACCAAATGCGCATTGAATAGTCTTTTGATCCAAATAAACTTGCATCACCTACACCCTGAAGGCGTTTTAATTCATCAATTATGTTGAGTAAAGTATAGTTACTAATATAAACAGGGTCATAGCTGTTTGAAGGCGAATACATGCTGATAACTTGTAAAATGGCAGATGACCTTTTTCTTACGGTAATCCCGTTTTTCTTTACGTCTTCTGGCATTTTAGCCTGTGCTGCCTGAACTCTGTTGCTTACGTCAATTGTTGCGTCATCAACATCTGTTCCTACTTCAAACGTAACAGATATATTTAGCTGTCCATCATTTGATGCTGTGGACTGCATATAAAGCATGCCTTTGGCACCATTAATTTGCTGCTCGAGCGGTGCTGCAACACTTGTTGCTACTGCTTCTGCGCTCGCACCAGGATAAAATGCTGATACGTTAACCTGAGGCGGGACAATTTCGGGATATTGAGCAATAGGTAAGTTTTGCATGGCCAAAATACCAGCAAGTACTATAATAATCGAGATAACGGAAGAAAAAACAGGGCGGTCGATAAAAAACTTACTATTCATTTTCTTTTGGTGCCTCTTCAGGTTTTTGAATCTCAACAATCATGTCGGGGCGTAGTTTAATAAGGCCTTCTGTAATTACTTTGTCACCAGCTTGTAAGCCACCTGTAATAATCCTTCCTTTTTTAGTAAGTAATCCAAGGCTTACCGGCTTTGGGCTAACCTTATTTTCCTCAGTCACTACATAAACAATAGTTCCCATTGGACCTGCTATTACGCTTTTGTCAGGAATGATAATACCATTTTCTACTGCAAGATTATCCAAAGAAATTCTTACGAAATTTCCAGCTTTTAAAATATTGCCTGCATTGTCTAGAGTAGCCTTTGCTTTAATAGTGCCAGTTTTTTCATCGATATTACTTGCAATATAGGAAATTTTGCCAGTTAAAGCTTTAGTTGGTGTTTTTTCATCAAGTACTGTTACCTGAATTTTATCCTTTTGATCCTGAACGTAAGTTAATAATGGGTCTTTATCAGAAAAACCAAATTCAGCGCTCAAAGTATCTGTTTTATACATATTGGTAATGACAGTTTGGTTTGCCTGAACGATGTTACCTTCATCAACATTGGAGCTATTTACATAACCATCACATGGGGCTTTTATGATAGCATAATCTAAGTTAATTTTTGCTAACTGATAGGCAGCCTCGGCTTGTTTAAAGCTTGCATCTGCATTTTCAAATTCACTTTCACTTACTACTCTTTGTTTTGTAAGCTTTTGAACTCGCTGAAAACTGAGCTGAGCTAGCTTGAGACCAGCTTCTGCTTTATTCATTGCCTCAATAAGCTCTGATTTATCAAGCTCAAAAAGAGGGGTGTCCTTCTTTACAAAATCGCCTTCGTTATAAAGTTTTTTAATAAGAGTTGCTGTTACTCTTGGTATAATTGCAACTTCTTGAGAAGCGTTAATTCTGGCATTATATTCTGCATCTAATTTAATTTTGTCGGGCTGAATTGCTATTATACTCACCATTGGCGTCATATTAGGCTGCATAAATTTATGACCAAATTTTTGCCACACCTGATATCCTAAAAAACCTATTAAGACTAATGTTATTATATAAAATTTAGGAGAAAACCTTTGCATAACCAGACCAACAATTGTATTTTTAAGTATTGGATATTATAGCAGTTTGTTATGCGATATGTAAATGAAATTATATAGTAATTTGATTGGAATTTTAATATGTGTCACTCTTTGGTCACGTCCTATATTTCTGCGCTTCGCTCATAGTCATTGTATTGCAGCATAACTGAAATCACTGTGCGTTTTCCAATGTTTTGTGAATGCTTTCTAATAAAATATGATGCTCGTAGGGTTTGTAGATTACCTGAACATCGGGGAAAAGTGTTTTAATTTCTAAAATTTCTGGAGAGGTGCTGTTGACGCCCGTTTGTAAAATAACTGGAATGCCTGCATATTCAGGATTTTTTCTAATTATTTTTAAAAATTCATATCCATTCATTACCGGCATCATTAAATCAAGTAAAATTAAATCTATTTTATGATTTTTAAGCGCTTCTATACCCTCTATGCCATTTAAGGAATGCACAACTTTAAGATGGCTTTGCTTGTATATCATCAGGTTAAAAAGATCATGCGATGATTGTTCATCATCGATAAATAATATTTTGCTAATAGCTTGAGGTGTATGTTTTTCTAGATTGTTACTATTTGTGTTAAGCAGAGTTATTTCATTTGCTGGCAGTAATATATTAAAAATAGCGCCATTTGGCTTGTTGTGCTCAGCCCATATTTTTCCATTGTGTGCCTCTACTATTTCTTTGGAAATTGCAAGGCCAAGACCTGTGCCACCTGCTTTGTTATCGGTAAGAGAGCTTTGTATAAATGGTTCAAATATATTATCAATTTCATTAAGCGGAATACCAATTCCTTCATCCTGAATAATTATTTTAATTGCAGGTAATTTGTTAATTAAATCTTGTTCAAATTTAACTGTAATTTTGCCTTCTTTCGTAAACTTTACGGCATTATTGAAAATATTTCTTAGTAACTGTGATATTCTAAGCTCATCGCCACTTAGTAATACGCTTTTAAAGCCTTTAAAATCATGATAGATTTCGATCTTTTTGTTATTTAAGTATAGCTCTTCAACTTCCTCTAAAATATCTGTCATGATATCTATAAGATTAATGTCTCTGTAGTGAAACTGCATTTTACCAGCTGTGATTTTAGATAAATCAAGAATATTGTTAACAAATTTAGCTAGTCTTGCATTATTTTTTGCAATCTTTTTTAAATATTCGTATTTGTCGTTGTCAGAAATTTTATCCCAAACATCTACTAATATTTGCGAAATCCCGTTTGCACCATGAATTGGCATTCTAATTTCATGGCTTAAGTTATTTAAAATTTGAGTCTTTATATTGAGAGCTTGTTCTAGTTGAAAAGTACGTTCTTTAACTTTATTTTCTAAATCTTGATTGATTAATGAAAGCGTTTTCATCCATTCATCTTTTTCTTTATTTTTATGAGACTTACTAAAAGAGAAGGCCAGGCATATTAATATTACCCATGTGCCGTTGATTATAAAATTATTAAGATTATCGAAATCAATAAGAGGGGTGCCAAAATTTACTAGATAAGTTAGGTAACCTAATATAATGCCGACAATCAATAAAATAATAAAATTAATCCACTCTAATAGCATTATCATTAGGAAGATACACAGAGTCCAGTTCAGAACCCAATTCATAGAAAAATGATTTATTAATGAAAGATAAGTACAGAAAAATGGCAGACAGTAAGTTACAGTAAAAAGCCAAAAAAAACTTAAAAATGGTTTTATAAAAGATGGCCATCTTTTATAAAAAAGCAAAGCAAGACATAATAGACCTGCGAATATTCTAAGGCCTAAATGCTCATATGCTTCACCATTATAATATTTCCATACTATATAAAAAATCGGATAATTAATTATTCCGTATATAGAAAATATCTTCCGCTCTCCATTTGAAGGAAAGTAAAGTATCTTTTGGATCAATTTTTTTGTTGACTTTGTAATCATTAATATAATATAAAAAAACTTTAATTCTATTAAATAATTTTATAGTAATTATTTAATTAACGCAATCATAAATTAAACTGGATCTCTATAAATGATATATGATATAGCCGTTATAGGTGATGGAATAATAGGCTTGTCAATTGCTTATCAATTATCCAAAGAATCAAGTCTTAAAATAGCAGTAATTGGTAAAAACTCTTACAATAATTCAGCGAGTTTAGCTGCAGGCGCTATGCTAAATTGTTTTGCTGAAATTACAAGGGATAGCTTTAAAAATCAGTATACTAAAAGCAAATTTGACTTATCTTTCAATGCCTTAGACATGTGGCCAGATTGGCTTGATGAACTTAACTCGCAAGTAGATTCTAGTAAAAAAGTAAGAATAGACAATGAAACTTTTGTAGTTTTAAATTCTAAATCAGGAAAACTGGACAGCGATAATTTTGATACTATGACAACTGCTCTAAAGGAGTATAAACAGCCTTGGCAATTTGTTGACTACAGGGATATTGAAGGATTTGACCCAAGCGAAGAAAGCAGGCCTCTAAGGTCTATTAGGCTTGATAAAGAGGGGTCTATAGAGTCTGGTAAATTCATTAATTTACTTAAGCAAGTCCTTGAATCTAAACAAAATGTTACTTTTGTAAATCAAATAGTAAATGATATAAATTGTAATTTTTATGGAATAAATTCTGTTAATTTAGATAATGGAGAAAAGGTTTCTGCTGATAAATTCATATTTGCAGCAGGGGTATATACTCAAAATCTTTTGGATAAGTTACCTCAAATTAATGAACGTATCCCGAGGGTTCTTTCCGGAACTGGTTATGCTGCTGTAATTGACCAGTCATATGAAAATAAAATTAAGTCTGTAATTAGAACGCCCAATAGATCAGGTGCTTGCGGTCTTCATGTGGTTCCAAATGGCGAAAATTTATATATTGGTGCTACTAATAATGTGTGTTTTACGCCAACTACGCAGCCAAAAATGGGGCTTCTTCAATTTTTAATGAACTGCACAATTGAGCAAATTAACTATAGGTTGTATAACTCAAATATTATTGAAACTAGGTTTGGTAATAGGCCTGTAAGTGTTGATACATTCCCACTAATTGGTAAAACCTCAATGGATAATTTGTGGGTAGTTACGGGTACATACCGCGATGGTTTCCATCAGTCCCCTTTTATAGCCAAAAATATTGCTAATGATGTGTTAGGAAAAGAAGCGAATATAGATCCATTATTCTTACCTGAAAGAGATTTAATAGTATCTATGAAAGATATAGAGGATTCAATTGAGGAAACTAGCCAGCATTATATTGCAGGGCTTATTGAGCATAGCTTTAAGCTGCCTAAACTCTTCCCAGAAGAATCACTAAGGAAGCTATTTGTAGAAAAATTTAGAAGGGTTTATGATGAACTGGGTATTTCATATCCATTAAGTCCTGACATTTTATTTATGTTTGAACTTGACGGACAAAAAGATGATAACATGGAATATTTTAAAAACTATAAATTTACCAGAAGTCTTGAAGTTATCAGTAATGATAATGTAGCTTAGTTCTAGAGCAGTAGTCAAACGATAAGTAATATTAACTTTGACTACTATTTTTATTATTTGTTATAAATTAATTCTAGCTCGGCCTGCTGTTTATTTTGAAAAATATGGCTTCTGATAATAATTCTTCGGATGTTGATATAATCTAGAGCCCAGATTAATGGCCATAATAATCTTGAAAGCTTAGTTTTTAATTTTAATCTTTTAAAAATGTACTCCACGCGGTTTTTATAATATTCTATGTCTTTTTCAAACTCAAAAATAGGTAAAAACGATAAAAAATTGTACTTCGCGTTATCTTTAGCCGGGTAATAGGTTTTTATCATTTTTCCAATCGACACTATGCGTTCTTTATCATAGATATTAAGAATATCTATGTGTTTTTGTCCGATAGTTTCTTCGTTTTGACCATTTACTCTTGCACTTTCTTTACGGTTCCACCATTTATAGCCACAAAATGTACTATCAAGCAGGCAGTCATTCCAATCAATACTTAACCACTTACATAAAGCAGCAAGAGATTCATGTTTATTGCTATGTAAATCCTCAAGTTTTAATGCGCCATAAGTAGAATTAGAAGTTTTATAATAAGGAACTATACCATGAACTTTGTATCTGCCAATATGTTGGGATTCATCTGAATATATCTGAGAAATAGCTGATTCTAAGGCATTTACTTTAAGCCAAACCGTATTTTTAGCAATATGTTTTGCAAGAGAACCTATATTTTGAATTGGTTCTCTTAGCATATATAAAAAGTACACATGTTCAAAATCTTCGCATAAAGCTTGTGCCACAGATTTTTTTTGGCTGTGAATAGGGAAAACCATGTATTGTGCATTTGTAATATCTCTTCCTAAAGCTAAGTTATAGCTTTTCATCATTGATATATAAAAATCTTTTCTTGTAAATTTCTCAGGAAAAAAATCCTCAAAGTATTTAAGGTATAAATCTTTATCTATCGAAGCATTTTTGTTATGGTTGTCTCCCATATCATTCAAGCCATGTACTTCTTGTAAATGAGTATTAGAATCAAAGAAATAATTAAAATCATTTAAATGTTCGCTAATTATATTGTCATGGGTTAAATTGCTGTATTTACTAAACCATAATTTATAAGCTTCATAGCCGAAAAGTCCGGGTAATGATAATACCTGAGGATGACCATCAAGGTAACTATGCATTAAAGTTGTTCCACTTGTACCAAAATTTTGTATAGCTAATATTTTCATATATTTAATTAAATTATTAAATTTAAAATTTTCTATTAAAATATTTATACAAAGCAATAACATATAGCAAGTTTTTTAAAATAACTTTTGATGTCTATGATAAATATTAATTGCAACAGGTAGTGAAATAGTATAATTAAGGATTGAATAATACATCCAAATATAAATTTTTAGATATTAAGCAAGTATGCATAATTTAAAATCTCCTTTTGTTATCTGGGTAACTGGTCTTGCGGGTAGCGGTAAAACTACGCTGGCAAATTTGCTTTATGAAAATTTAAAAAACACATTTAATATAGTTAAGCTTGATGGCGATGATCTGAGGGCAGTTTTCAACGACGAAGTCAATTATGATGAAAGTAGCCGTAAAAAAATTGCCTTTAGAAACGCAAGGCTTTCTAAATTTTTATCTGATCAAAATGTAAATATAATTATACCAACAATTTCACTTTTCCATGATGTTCAGAAATGGAGCCGTGAGAATATTACAAATTATATTGAAATATTTGTAGACACGCCAATGAAAATACTTTTGGAGCGAGATCAAAAGAATTTATATTCAAAAGCTTTAAAAGGCGAAATAACTGATGTTGTTGGGGTTGATATAACCCCTCAGTTTCCAATTCAACCTGATTATGTATTTAAACCAGAGAATAATATAAATCAGTTTGTTAATAATTTTATAAAGGAGAATCTAAATGAGCACTGCAATTAAACATGGCGACTTTACTGGTCTGGCATCTAATTATTCAAAATACCGTCCCGCATATAGCGAATATGTACTTGATGCAATTGCCGGATATTTAAATAAAGGCACAAGCATAAATTGTGCTGACGTAGGTGCTGGTACTGGTATCTGGACAAGAATGCTTGCTAAGAAATTTAATAATCGTATATTTGCTGTTGAGCCTAATGAAGACATGAGAAATCATGGTATTAATGACAGCCAGGCGACAGGTGTTATCTGGGCTGAAGGTACTGGTGAAAATACCAATCTTCCAAGTGATAGTTTTGACTTAGTAAGCATGGCATCGTCATTTCACTGGGTGGACTTTCAAAAAGGTATGCAGGAATTTCATAGGATTCTTAAAAAAGACGGATGTTTTGTAGCTCTTTGGAACCCAAGAGTAATTGAATACAACCCATTATTTATTGAAATTGAAAATTACCTTAATGAGCTTAATGGTAACATTTCACGCGTTTCATCAGGATCTTCAGAGTTTGTTGATAATTTGGCTAAAAACTTCGCTACACTAGAAAACTTTGGTGATGTTTTATACCTT
The DNA here is from genome assembly GCA_001897445.1 of Alphaproteobacteria bacterium 33-17. Classification (NCBI taxonomy): domain Bacteria; kingdom Pseudomonadati; phylum Pseudomonadota; class Alphaproteobacteria; species Alphaproteobacteria bacterium 33-17. The sequence goes on from MKSX01000009.1 coordinate 126,900, forward strand.
GAGGGTTTTCACACTCAACACTTCACAAAAGAAACCTACTTGGGCGTATGGAATTCAGTAAATGATATCAGACACCAACTTGGTGAAGAAAAGTTTGAAAAATTCCTAAACTTTATCAACGGATTATTCCCTGAAAATGAAGAAATTGAAGTTTTATATAAAACTCGTGCGTGGATAGTTAGAAAAAAATAATTTAGGCAAATCATATGTTCACATTTAAAACCAAGGCTAGCACGCTTGATGAAATGGCTAATCTAGTTACAAAAGCTAGTGTTTTGCCGCAGTTTATTGTTATCAAAGAAGACTGGAAAAATGATAGTAGGCTGGTATTAGATGAGTTTTATAAATCATGCACTTTTGCGGAATCTAAGCTTGTAGTTAGAAGCAGCGCAATGAACGAAGATCAAGATGGCTCTTCTATGGCAGGAAGATATACTTCGGTTTTAAATGTAGAACATGTAAACCTGCCTGATGCAATTGATCAGGTATTTGAATCATATGAATATGATAATCCAGAAGATCAGGTTTTAATACAGCCTATGCTAAACAACGTTGTAGCTAGCGGTGTGGCGTTTAGCTTAGATCCTAATACTTCGGCTAAATATTTTGTTATAAATTATGATGATTTTTCGGGTAGCACTGATTCTGTAACTTCTGGTAAGATCAATACAAAAAGCTATTACTATCATCATACTTCTCAGGTAAGAGCTGAGCCTACTTTTCTCAATAATGTGATTGACCTGATGAGAGAGCTGATGCAGGTTACAAAACAAAATAACCTGGACGTTGAATTTGCTCTTGATGATAACAATGAATTGTATTTATTTCAGGTAAGACCGCTATTTGTTAATCAGGATAATAATAAATATGCTGATAATAATGAAATTGAAAGAGTATATAAAACTGTAGCTAATAAAATGGCTAAGCACCCTCACTTGCTAGGTGATAAAGCTATATTCGGCGTAATGCCTGACTGGAATCCTGCTGAAATGATTGGCATTAGACCTGATGCGCTTGCGCTATCTCTTTATAGGACGCTTATTACAGATAGTATTTGGGCTTATCAGCGTAATAATTATGGCTATATGGATTTACGTAGTTTTCCGCTAATGCTGTGTTTTGGTGGCACTCCTTTTATAGATACTAGAGTAAGCTTTAACTCATTTATTCCAAAAACCCTAGATCATGAAATAGCTAACAAACTTGTAAATTATTATACAGAATGTTTAGAGGCTGACCCAAGCTTACATGATAAAGTTGAATTTAAAATTGTATTTTCCTGTTATAGCTTTGATGTGCAAGATAGAATTCAGATATTAAAGCAGAATAACTTTAATGACAGCGAAATAGAGGCTATTTTATTAAGCTTACTAGATCTTACAAACAATATTTTGCATGGTGAAAATGCTCCCTGGAAGCAAGACTATAGTAAAATTGAGATTCTTGAAAAACGTAGGGACGAATTATTAAATAGTAATTTAGATACGTTATCAAAACTATACTGGCTAATAGAAGATACCAAAAGATACGGAACTTTACCATTTGCAGGCCTTGCAAGAGCTGGCTTTATTGCTGTACAGTTACTTAACTCATTAGTAAATGTAGGAGTTATTTCTACTAAAGAAAAAGAATCTTTTATGCTATCGATTAACTCAGTTAGCTCGCAAATGACAAGAGATCTTCATCAGCTACCAAAACAAAATTTCCTTCAAAAATATGGCCATTTAAGACCAGGTACTTACGATATTAATTCTTATAGATATGACGAAAAACCAGATTTATATTTTGAGTGGGAAAACATTCAGGTTAATATTGAAAATGATGGTCATGAGTTTAGTTTAAGTATTCCTCAGATCAAGAAAATCGATTGCCTGCTTAAGGATCATAATATTAAAGCTAATGTAATCGAGCTCTTTGACTTTATTACTACAGGTATTGAGGGTAGGGAATATGCTAAGTTTATCTTTACTAAAAACGTTAGTGATTATTTATCGTTGCTGGAAAAATATTGCGAAAATTTTGATATTTCCCGTGAGGACTGTGCATATATATCAGTAGATGATGTCATGGAACTATATTACAATAGCTATGACCCGAAAGAGTTTTTAACAGAGTCAATTGCAAAAGGTAAGCAAAAGCATTCTGTTGCTAAATCAATTTGTTTGCCACCACTTATTTGTAATCCTGAAGATGTATACGCATTTCATATTCCAGATACGCAGCCTAATTTTGTAACGCAGCTTAAAACCAGAGGGAATATTGCATTTACGGCAAATCCTGATTCTATGAAAAATGCTATTGTACTAATACCAAGTGCTGACCCGGGGTTTGACTGGATATTTACCTATAATATCAAAGGCTTTATAACTCAGTATGGTGGGGCTAATTCTCATATGGCTATTAGGGCAGGTGAGCTTTCAATTCCTGCAGCTATTGGTGTTGGTGAAAAATTATATCAAAATCTGACCAAAGCTAAAAACATTGAACTTGATTGCCTAAATAATAAAATTATTGTTTTATGACAGTAGCTTTAGTAACAATGCGCAGGGATTATTTCCCAGATTATAAAGAATATAGAGATTCTATTGATCCTAAATTAATAGATTTCTTACAGTTATTTGATATTCAGGTAGTTTTGATACCTAATCATTTTGCAAATTTTGAGGCAATTGTTAATCATATTTCCTGCGATATTGTGATATTATCAGGTGGGGGAAGTGTTAATGAAAATGATACGGAATCTCTTGATCGTATACATATAGAAAACTATTTAATTGATCATGCAATTAGAAATAATAAGAAGGTTTTCGGTATTTGCAGGGGCATGCAGGCTATACTTAAGTATTTTAAAAATCCTATGAAATCCATAGAAAATCATGTGAGATTGCGTCACAATTTAATTGATCAAAATGGCCAAGTTGTTACCAATGTCAATAGTTATCATAATAATGGTTTTAATAATATAAGTGACCGGGAAATAGATGTTCTATACAGAGCGCCTGACAATACTATAGAATGCATAAAGCATAGTAAATATAACATTATGGGCGTTATGTGGCACCCTGAAAGGGAAGAAAATTTCAAAGAATTTGACATCAATTTATTTAAAGGGTTTTTACAATAAATGAGCAATATTAAGAAGATCTTAGAGGAAGCCGGTGATATATTAATGAAGTTTTATCAAGGCGAAGATCTTTTAGTTAGTAATAAAAATGACAATAGCCCGGTTACAAATGCAGATATAGAATCTAGTAACTATATTATAAACGAACTAAAAAAAATTAGCGATATTCCTGTCGTTAGTGAAGAAAACTATCAGGAAATTTCAGAAAGATATAGTAAATTTTGGATTCTTGATCCTCTTGATGGCACTAAAGAGTTTATTAAACGTAACGGAGAGTTTTGTATCTGTTTAGGCTTGGTGAGCGATGATCATGCTATAGAGGGATATATTTACAGTCCTGTAAGAAAAGTTTTGTACAGTAGCAGCGAAATTATTGAAAATAAACCGCGTTTATCTAAAAAATATAAGGTGACGTTAAGTAGAAGTCACTCGGAAGGTGAAAAGGATTTGCTAGATAGTATTATTGGCGCAGAAAACTATGAAATTGTTTACCTTGGATCTGCAATAAAATTTTGTGAAATGATTGATGGTAAAATTGATTTGTATTTAAGGTTTGCTCCTTGTAAAGAATGGGATACAGCAGCAGGTCAGGCAATTTTAGAGGCGAATGGCTTTAAAATGATAGATATTAACTCTAAAAAAATCATGTCATATAATAAGGATGGTTATATTAATAACCCATTTATTGCTTATAGTCCTGATATTGAAGATATTGCAAAAAAAATATTAGAGGCAATATGACTAAGTTACTGATACTTGCTGCAGGGCGTGGAAGCAGATTAAAAAACCTAACAAACGAAGTACCAAAATGTATGGTTGAGTTTGAGGGTAGGGCAATAATAGATTGGCAGTTAGAAAGAGTCATGAAACTTTTTAACCCTAAAGATATTGCCGTTATGACTGGCTATAAATCTGAAATTCTAAGAGATTACATTGGCAATATATCGCCCTATATTAGTATTTTACATAATCCGCGCTGGATGGAAACGAATATGGTTTCTAGCTTAATTGCAGCTAGAAACTGGAATCATGATGATTTAATTATAGCATATTCAGATATTATTTATGATCCGAAAATATTAGATGATTTAATGCAAAGCAAGGCAGATTCAATTGTAATACCTTCTAACCAAAGCTGGAAAAAAGTTTGGGAATGCAGGTTTGAAAATCCTTTAGAAGATCTTGAAACTTTTGTATTAGATAGTAATAATAGTCTGCTGGAAATTGGGAAAAAGCCAACTGATTACAGTCAAATACAGGGTCAGTTTATGGGAATTGCATATTTCCCTAAAGCTAAATTGCAAGAAGTCTTAAACTTATTAAACAGTAAGGGAACTGATTTAACCGATAAGCTAGACTTCACGTCTATGATCAATATGCTTATTCAAAATGGCTATAATATTTCTACAATAAATCATAATTCTTACTGGTTAGAAATAGATAGCGAAGATGATATTAGGCAATATTCAGGCCAGGGATTTATTTCGGAGATAATCTAATAGTTAATATATTTTAATTTATATTGTTAGTGTATTTATTGTTAAGTTGGAATTCACAGAATTATAATCTTGATATCTGTCTTATATTTGCTTTATGTCATGCCATATGGATCAACGGGATTGGCGGAGGATTAGGTGGATACATCTAGATCATAATAAGGCTGGGGCAGTCACTTACTAGTATTGTTTTATTATGATAATATGTAGTAAGGGCTTTTGAAAAATTGCCACTAGATGTAAATAGTAAAGGCTTTAAACTGGAAGAAAGAAACTCCAATAATAATACTAAGTAATAAATTGGTATGCAGTTTATAATGATGCGTACCTATTTTAATTGAAAAAGATATGCTTTACTTACCAAGTTATTGTGAGATTTTTCTATTTCATAGGTTTTATGTAGTGAAAAATTTATATTACTAAGGAATTGTAAAAAATCATTATCAATACGATATCTTGTTGTATAATTTTTGTTATTATAAATATTGGTTTGCGGCATCTCATCTAAATTATCTGTAGCCAGAGAGAAAGTATCTATTATTAATAAAAATCCGTTTTCTTTTAAAAGAAATGGCACTTTATTAAAAAATGTAATTAAATCAATATCATTTAATATCAAGGAAGTGACATCCATTAAGGATAATAAGCAGTATTTTTGTTTAGTAACAATTTTAAAAAAATCGAGAACGTTATAATCAATTTTATTAATATTTTTTTGTGTGCTACGGGTAATTGCATTGCTAATATGATTGATAGATATATCATATGCGGAAATTTTATCTGAAACTGCCGTAGATAAAATTTCTGTAAAAAAACCATCTCCACATCCTAAATCTAAGGCATTTTCAATGTTGTTGAGATCTTTTACAATTTGTTCTAAAGACTGTTTTTTAGCATTTTTATATGCATTTTTATAGTCATATATAAAATTTTGATTGGTATTACTCTGATTGGTATTACTCTGTTTAATTGAAATTTTAACTGGCTCATTAAAATGGTAATTTTGCAGCTCATTTATTAAATAATCCCTAATTCTTAACCCAGCGTTACCGTCAGTCTTATAAAAATGATCTTCTATTAATTTTAGCCGTTCATCTTTTAATGGATCTATATTATCTCTGACCATATTAATAAAATTTCCAATATCGTCACTGTTTACAGCTTGGTATAAATTTTCGATTAATTCAGCACCCTCGGAATTGACATTTAGTCCATCTGATTGTTCTAAATATAATATAGGTTTCCCAGTTATAATATAAGTTGTTAAAAATGAGCATACATCTGCTATTAGCGCAGAAGATATAGTAAATAATGGATAATAATCTGCATCTTCATAGAAAAGCATGTTATTTGAATTGTTTACGAATTCATTAAAAGCTATGATTTTATCATTATCAAGTAAAGAGTATTCAGTAAGGGAATTTCTAAGTAGTGGATGAGGTCGTATGATTAAAAATAAATCTGAGTTATTTGAAAATTGATCTAGCATATATTGATAATATTTTAAGAAAGATGACCATGAAGGGTTTTTAGAATCTATGTAAGTTGGTGCCCATAAAATAACTTTTCTGCCATTAATTTTATCTAAAATCTCTTGTTTAATTGGATGCTTTTTAATTAAATTATCAACCTTAGGATGCCCTGTAAGAACAACATGATGATTTCCAACATCACAGTAACGACCGTAGGCCTGTAAGTGTTTTTGTGATCGGGCAAATACTTTCCATGCATTTTGAATAAATGGTAAATTATAACAGTTTAGTAAACTTTCCAGGCCACCATACATTTCGTTACCATATTGTATGTAGCATATTCTCGAGCCATTATTTTGAAGTTTTTCTATGGATAATTCTTTTGGCAAGACATTTGCATAAGGCATTTGAATAAACACTACATGTGGTTTTAAATCTTCAATATTATAATGTTGATAGTTATAAAATGATATATTTTGAGATATCAGTATTTCTCTCATTTCATTCATATGCTTAATGCCAATCATAGGATGTAAACATGGCGATAGTATAACGTGGGTGGTAATTAAAGATGTATTTTCATTACAAGCTTTAATTAAAGAATGGAAATTATACCATAAGTTTGGTAATTGGCATATAAATGCTATCCTTATCTTTTCATTTTGATTACAAGGAATATAATAAAGATTTTTATGAATATGTTTTGTTATAAACTTATTTTTTAAATATTTGTATTTTGAACGAAGGAATCTTAATAACTTAAATTCATTTAATTTTTTTATTAATTTCATAATAAATATATCTCGTCTAATATATTATTTGTTATATATTTCAGTAAATGCAGATTCAAGTTCTTGCGTATAAGTTTTAATGTCAGATAATGGGGAGGCTAGCATTTTCTCCCTTAAAGTTAATCTATAATTTTCTAACTTTTCAGGATCATTTGCGAGTGCTACTGCTTTTTCTATATATTCTTCTTTTGAATAACTTAGTAAAGAATCTTCATTAATTTTATTAATAGAAACTTTGCCATGCTGAGAGCATATGCGTTCTCCAACTAAGCTGATTACAGGAGTGCCTTGTAATAAAGCCTCCATAGTTGTGGTTCCGGCTGCATATGGATACGTGTCCAGGGCGATATCAATATTTTCATATCGGCTTAGCAATATATTATACCCTGAATACCCTTCAAAAATTACTCTATCAGAAGATATACCTGCGTCAGCAAAATGTTTTTTAAAAGCTTTTAGGTAAGTGGGATGATCAAGGTTATTAGACTTTAAAAGGAACTTTGAATTCGGAACTTTTTTCATAATTTCTGCCCATAGAAATATTTGTGCCCTTGTCACTTTATGAATTTGACCGAAGCTACCAAAAGTAATGTAACCATTCCTTTTTAACGGTAACTCACTTTTTACTGGTGAAAAATTTGTATTAAGTGCTGTTGAGTTTTGAGAGCCTTTTTTGACTAATATTTCTTCAGAATAATATTCTTTTATTTTCTTTATATCAAAATCTTCGGATATTATAACATAGTCTAAATTATCTGCTCCAGATGTTGCTGATAAATTATAAAATGATACTTGTTTTGGAGCACATCTGAGGCTAACTTCTTTAAATCTGTTTTTTACGCAAAATCCATTAAGCTCAATAAATATGTCTATTTCATCACTTCTTACTAGGTTGCAAAAATCTACTGTATTCAATTTATGTGTATCATGCCATACATCTGCAAGGAGTTTGGTAGAGGGTTTTGTTATTGATGGATGCTGGTCAGAATAAACAAATATCTTAAATTTATCTTTGTTATGGTTTTTTAATATTGGTAAAAATAAAGTCGTACCAGTTGAATTGTCAAAAAAATGGCAAGTATATCCTATATTTAGAATTTTTTTGTTTTTTTGAATTTGAGGTAAGGGATATTTAACTAATAATTCATCATGCTCTGAAATCTCGGATAATTTTTTTATGGTACGTTTAGTGACTTGGTACACATACTCATGATCATAGACATCTGGAGAGTTGAGCATAAAATTAGTTAGGTACATCATTGCAGTATCATTGCTGAATTTAAACTGTAGTGATATCTCGAAAATCTTAGTAGCCAAATCTTGCAAACCAATACTGTTACAATACATCCCTATTTCATAATAAAAATCACCTAGAAAATTTTGTTTTTTTGAGTGCTTTTTCCAAATCGAATAAATATGGTTATTATCAATACATTCTAAAATTTGTTTATCTAACGGTAATAATTCCCAAACTAGTTTATCTTTTGAAAATGGATTGCTAAATGCAATGTTGATTACATTTATGATAAAGGAGTATAAAGGATATAAACCTGATTTGAGCAAGAAATTTTTAATAATTCGACGTAATGAAATTAGATTAAAATTTGTATCTATATTATGCATATTTTTCAACCTTTTATTTTCAATTTTTAGTGTTAAAGTAATTTATACAATTGACTATGTATTGGCAAGTTGTTTCTGAAAGGTCAGAAGAGTTCGGAATGCTAACAATTTCACCTGCTAATTTCTCTGTTACTGGAAGTGATAATCTACTATTAAGGTATGGAGGTTGCTTGTGTATAGGAATGGGGTAATGAACCATGGTTTGAATATTATTTCTATACATGTAATCTATAAATTTATCTCTATTTTGAACTCTTACAACAAATAAATGATACACATGAGTAGATTTATCTTTTGTTTTTGGGAATGAAATATATGGATTAATTATATTTTCTTCATAGAAAAGTGCTATTTGCTTTCTCTTATTGTTTTCTTCATCTAAGTATTTAAGTTTTACATTTAAAACTGCTGCCTGAATTTCATCTAATCTGGAATTAACTCCCAAGAATTCGTGGTAATATTTGACTTTTGAACCATAATTTCTAAGTGATACTAACTTTTCATAGAGCTGCACATCGTTTGTGGTAATTGCTCCGGCATCCCCCATTGCTCCTAAGTTTTTGGTGGGATAGAAGCTAAATGCTGCAGCATCACCTAAGTTACCTGCATATTTATTATCGTATATTGCACCATGTGCTTGAGCTGCATCTTCAATAATTTTTAAGTTGTACTGATTGCCTATTTCCAGAATTTCATTCATATTAGTTATCTGGCCGTATAAATGTACAACAATTATAGCTTTGGTATTGCTAGTAATTGCTGCCAATATATTCTCAGGAGATATATTAAAAGTATTTTCATCAACATCTACTAAAACTACTTTTAAATTATGATTAGAGACTGCTAATGCTGTTGCTATAAAGCTATTTGCAGGAACTATAACTTCGCTTCCTTCAGGAAAATTATATGCTTTTAAAATTAGGCTTAGCGCATCTAGGCCATTTCCTACACCAACGCAATATTTAGCATTACAATAGCTTGCAAATGATTGCTCAAATTTATTAAGGTTTTCTCCCAATATATAGTGTCCAGAGGAAATTACCTTTGTAACTTCAGACAAAATTTCAGGAATATATTTTTCGTTAAATTTATGAAGATTTAGAAAAGAAATCAGTTCATCTTGTTTTGTAATCATAATAAAGCCTTTTAAGTAATTTTAAAGCTATTGAATCGGTAACTTGAAGTGTTGGCAAACTATTGTTCTTGAACCAAATTCTTCTTTAAAGCTTAATAAACCTGAATTTAGGATCAAGCCATCCTGTTCGGTAGAAATACCAAAAGTAAACCAACGATTGGTAGTTTGATATTTTTTAATTAAAAAATATACTAAGAACTCTACTGCCTTTACTTTTTTTCCAGTATCATTTGAAAATATATATTGAGTATGAACGATACCAGAGAACTTATATAATACAGCACCTGCAACCATCTCATTATTATATGAAACTTTATAAAAAACTATATTTTGAGGAAATTGATTCTTTAAGTGTGCCATCTCCTCGGGGGTGTGTGTTGCAACCACTTTATACTTATTTTGTAACTGCTTATTTACTATGTCATTAAAAAAAGTGTTGAAATCTGTACTTTCTTCAATGTGTAAATTGTATTTAGCTGATTTGTTAATAGCATTTCTTTTTCCGTGACTCAAGCCTATCATGTTATGTAAGTCAATAGCAGAAAATGCATCAACTCTATATAGTTCAGCTTTGAACCTAAATAGAGCATATAAATCTTCTTGTGCAGGATAGGTATTAAATATATATGGGACAGCTTTGTAATATAAATACTCTATATTTTCTTGTTTTAAAAATTGTATCAAATAATCAAATATCTCTATTATGGTTGTCGTTGTAATTTTAGTATTGTATATCAGTCCACCATATGTCAGGCCATTATGAGAATATATAATGTTATTTTTTATGTTGGCAGGTAATAGGGCTATTAAGTTGTCATCCTTATAAAACATTAAGGAATAATCTGAAAAACGATCTTTATGATATTCCATGTAGTCGCGTTTGAATAAGAATAAGTTATTTTTGGCTGTTTCAACCAAGTAATCCCATTCTTGTTTTAGTAATGAATTGTATTTTGTTATTTTTATCATAGATTTATTTCAATTAATAAAACCCCTAATCCTTCTTTGCCAAACCCGTTTCCTGAATAAAATAAATAAAATAAATTATCTTTAAAATGTAAAGCTGAAGGAAAATAAACCATTTCTGAATCGAATTCATTTTCTGCGCCATGTGGGACTATAATTTGATTATCTAATTTATCCCATTTTCTGCAATCTTTAGAAACTGCACACCCAAATGAATACTTCATATTTAATACTCTGCGAGTATAAAATGTTAAATAAATATTTTCGTATTTGATTATTTGAGGCCTTCCCAGTCCATGCTCAATTTCAGGGTTATGTTTTACAATTAGAGAGCCTTTTGAGCTGAATGTAGTTGGATCACTTGATTCCTGGTAATATATGTCATAGATAGGTCTTTGTTTGTCGCCAGCTAATGCCCAACCACTTCCAGCGGAATATACAGTTTTATATAAGTTCTTTTCTAATATAATTGATTGACCGGCTCTAACATATAAACCCTCATCACTACGGTCTAAAACAGGACTCTGACTGACTCTTTTAAAGTTAACAAAATCATCGCTAACAGCTAAGCCGCCAAAATTGTAATGACGTATTTTATGACCTAATTGGAATCCAGTGTAATAAAGATATGCTTTGTTATCTATGATAGTAGCATGACCAGGAAATACGCCGTTCTCATCAAAGGTGCCATCTAATCCAATATCTAAAATAGGCTTTGTGCTTTTACCAATTATTTCATCAGGTCTATCATATAAAACATCAATATATCCTATTCTTGATATACCATGTATATCCCAGCATCCAGCATAAATTCTGATTATAGATTCATTGATTTTAATAGCACTAGGAGCCATAATATGGCTATGCCACCAGTCATTTTCATTTTCGGCTTTATAAATAAATTTCTTTTCTTTTATAATTATGCTTGCCATTTAGTATTTCTCATCAATTAATGATTCTATCATCGATGGGTCAAACGTAGGAATGTTATGTTTTATTGCTACTTCTCTTCGTTGAGAAAAGCTATCGTCTATAAATAAAGAATCTGTATTAGTAATGAAATTAGCTTTGGATTCATGTTCCTTCAGCCAGATTATTCTGTCAAAGATTTCACTTATTTTATGATCCCTTAAAAACTGCATTTTATCTAATGCTAGAGATTTTGAAATTAAAGTTATCTTGATTTTTTTATTTATACATTGATATAGAAATGCGATGATCTGAGTATTTATTTTGCCATCTTTTGTGATGATTGTATGATCTAAATCAATATATACTTCATTATATTGTAAATCTAATAAATATCTGTTTTGAAGTGCCCGATCAATTACTACATTGTAATTGTTTAGTAAAACCTGTATATCCAGGTTATTGTGTATAAATATAGTTAATAAAGGAAAATTTATGCCTCTTACCCTGTTTAAGGCCATGGTACCTGCTACTCGGGTTTCTATTTCTAGTAATTTTAGGGTGCCACTTATGTCTTTTTTCATTTGAAAAAACCAAACGCCATATATTTTTAAATTTTTTAATATATGTTTTGCTGTTTCTATAAAATAGGAGTTTAATTTTTCATCTACTAAAGTGCAATTCATGGAAGTTCCCATGCGAATTCGGTTGCGTTTGCGTCCTGAGCAAAATAGTAAATTGCCACTTTTATCTGATAGACAATCAATTGTATATTCTTCTCCGGGTAAATATTCTTGAATTATATATTTAATTTCAGTGTCATTTATAACGTTTAGTAACGATTGTTCGTCTTTTATAACTAATGTATTTTGTTGTCCATACCAGTTGTCAGGTTTTACAAATACCGGATAATGCTCTACATCTTTAGGGGTATTATATATTTTTGGAGTATTAATTATATTTTCTAACAACTTTAAAGTTAGTGTTTTAGATCGTATGATTTTTACAGTCTCATTGTCTGGAAGTAATATTCGACATTTTATGTTCTGACGCTGTTCTATAATTTTATCGATTATAAAAACATGACCTGGGAATATGAAGTCTATATTATATTTTGTGATAATCTCATTAATGTCATTTAGCCATTCTGGATCTTGGATATCTTTAATAACAAAATGCCTACTGTAAACATACGGGGAATGATTAGACACTGCAGAGGATGCTGAGAATAATGTAATTTCTTTGCAATAGACTAGAGATTTATAGATTTCAAGGCCTACCTCATTGCCACCCGGAAATACTAAGATATTCCATTTATTATACATAGCTGCTTACAAACTCAAGGAATTTTGAATAATCTCTTATATAGTCATTTTCATTATACACTTCACTTGCAAGTACCATAAGAATGCAATTTTCAGAAAAATCAGTAATTTCTCGCCAGACACATTCATTTATTAATAAATATCTATCTTGAGAATCTAGTTTATAAGTTTTTTTACTAGTGCCATTATCCAAAATTACCTTACAGTGACCGGACAGACAAATGATAGCTTGCTTTAAATTTTTGTGTGCGTGCTTTCCTCTTACGGTATCTTTATTGCTACAAAAAATACAATAGACTCTTTTAATATCAAAAGGGATATTCTCATTTTCTTGCAAAACAATAATTTTACCATTTTTAGGATCTTGGTCTTCTATTTGTTTTATATTTATAAGATTTTGATCATTAAAAAACATACTGGTATTTCTCTTGAAATTAAATTATTTGTACAGTAACTTCAGTGCCTGCACCTATAGTTTGCTCAGAGTGGTATGCAATATATTTAAATTTTATACCTGTCCTTTCAGCAAATTCTTGAAAAGCTCTATACTCATGAGATTGCCAATCAACAACGTTTATAAGCTCATCAAAAAGTATAACAGTCCCTGAAGTTATTCTAGTTTCAATAATATCGAAAATATCTTTGGTGGATTGATAAAGATCGCAGTCTACATGAATGAAAGAAAAGTTTTCTATATTAACGGACAAAAAGTTTGGTAATGTATCTTTGAACAAGCCTTTAATTAATTTTACATTATTTGGGACTTCTGGAAGCCTATTAAGTCCAAAACTACCTTGTGGCATTACAGTACCCCAATCTTCAGGTAATCCATCAAAAGAGTCAAATCCGTATATATTTTTATTTTTGAAAGATTGAGCTATTATTTTAATGCTTTCACCTTTGTAAACTCCAAATTCTGCATATATCCCATCTTTAGGTGAGTTATTAATACAAAATTTAATTAAATCTTTTCGGTTGTTAAATCTTCTGGTGTTAATTAAATTGTGATTAGCAAATTCGATTGATGTTTCAAAAGACTTTTGTACCATGTGTTTATATAAACTGTTTTTACGAAACTTATGTGCCTCTACAAAATCTCGTAATATATTTTTAGTTATTCTAACAAAAGTTCTTACAAAATAGCTCATAAATATATAAAATCCTGGGTTACTTAAATTTGTGGATTGTAACTTACTATATGTATATTTAAATTACAATAGTTAAGTAAGGTGGTATTGAAATTATTTAAAGTTATAATTTCAGGACTGAGCTTATGTATATATATGACAATTAAAAAAAGTTTATATTTTACTAATTTTGCAAAATATAATTTAAGATGTTTAATTTGATGCTAATGTTCTGGAAGGTTTTTGGCTTCAGGAAATACTTGGTTGCGGGGGCCAGATTTGAACTGACGACCTTCAGGTTATGAGCCTCAGGGTCTATAGTTTAATGTAGGTTAATGTAATTTGATATAGCTTTACTTTTCAATGTACTTGCTGTATAAATCTCTTTTTATGATTTAATCAAATTTAATCTATATTAACTTAAATTGCGGCACCGGTGCGGCACCAGATGTTTTTTATGACAAATGAATTTAACTTTACGGCAACTGAAATTAAGAAACTTAATGTTCCTGATAAAGGTAGGGAATATTATAAAGATACAAAAGAAAAGGGACTCTCATTATATATAACTTCAACTGGAGTAGTTACATTTTTTGTACGTAAGAGAGTTCATGGTAAAGATGAAAGGCTAATATTAGGAAACTTTCCTGAAATAAGCGTTGAGAATGCTAGAAAAATTGCTTTGCAAATAAAGGCTAAAGTTTCAGAGGGTAGTAACCCCAACGAAGAAAAGCATAGATTAAGAGATGATCTAACATTCAAAGAACTTTTTGATCAATTTATGGAACGCTACAGCAAAAAGCAGAAGAAGTCTTGGCAGTATGATGAGCGTGAGGTAAATAAATTTCTATCACACTGGTTCGGTAAAAAGATTTCTAGAATTACTAAACAAGAGATTCAACAGCTTCATGAAAGAATTGCAGAAAATAATGGTATTTATCAAGCTAACAGGATTTTAGAGAGAATAAGAGCTATATACAATAAAGCCATCGAATGGGGATGGAATGGTGTTAACCCTACTTCTGGCATTAAAAAGTATAGAGAGAAAAAACGAGAAAGATTTTTAATGCCAGAGGAATTGCCAAAATTCTTTGAGGCTTTGTCAGAAGAACACAACGAAACTGCCAGGGATTTTATACTAATATCACTATTTACAGGTGCCAGAAAAAGCAACGTTCTAGCGATGCAATGGAAAGACGTAGACTGGCATCATAAAACATGGCGTATTCCAGAGACTAAAAATGGTGATGCTGTCATAATACCTCTTATTGACGATGCTATAGAAGTATTACAGCGCAGAAAAGCTCTGGCAATAAATGGCTGGGTATTCCCTAGCGAAACTAGTAGCTCAGGACACTTTGCTGATCCTAAAAAGGCATGGAAAAGAGTACTGACCAAGGCTGGCATTGAAGATTTACGTATCCATGATATCAGAAGAACCTTAGGAAGTTACCAAGCTATTGCAGGCTCAAGTCTATCCATTATCGGCAAATCACTTGGTCATAAATCCCAACAAGCAACTCAGATATATGCAAGGCTACATAACGACCCAGTAAAGGAGTCCATGGAGAAGGCAGCAGCATTGATGTTTAAGGATTGGGAAAAGTAATAATGGGTCTGTCAATCTAGGTGTGTAAATTAGAAGTAGATAAGTAAATCTTGGATAACGCAAATAAATCCAAGATTTACGTATCGTAAGAACAACAACTAAAATACACAGGTAAGAAATGACAAAAAGAATAAAATCACCATTTAAAGATGAAACGCTAGCAGATATTGTGCAGTATTGTGGAAGCCAAGAAGAATTAATGTCAACCTTCAAGCTACTGCAGAAAGCCATGTTAGAAAAGGCATTAGAAGGAGAGCTTGGGTATCACTTAGGCTATGATAAAAGTGAGCGGAGCGACGGCAGCAATAGCCGTTATGGATATGGCAGTAAGAAGATAATAACAAACACCGGGGAATTTGAAATCGCAACCCCTAGAGATAGGGATGCAAGTTTTGAGCCGAGGTTAATCCAGAAGGGGCAAAGAGAATTCAAGGGTTTTGAAGAGAAGATTATCTCGATGTACGCCAGAGGCATGAGTATGCGGGATATACAAGCGCAGCTTGAGGAGATGTACAGCATAGATGTATCGGCTGAGTTTATATCAAACGTTACCGACAAGGTAATTGACGAGGTTGTATCATGGCAAAACCGTGCGCTTGATAAGGTATATCCTATATTATACCTAGATTGCCTTGTGGTTAAGGTAAAAGAGAATAACCAAATTATAAATAAATCTTTGTTTTTGGCGATAGGGGTGAATATGGAAGGCCATAAAGAAGTGCTAGGCATGTGGCTTGCCAAAAATGAGGGAGCGAAGTTCTGGTTATCGGTTATTACCGAGATCAGAAATCGTGGCGTAGAAGAGATCTATATAGCCTGCGTAGATGGACTCAAAGGCTTTCCTGATGCAATTAACAGCGTATTCCCTAAAACGATAGTGCAGCTTTGCATAGTACATATGGTAAGGAATAGCTTAAATTATGTGCCATGGAAAGATCGCAAGTTGGTTGCTATAGATCTTAAGGCAATTTATACCGCTAGTAACGATAAGTCAGCTGAACTTGCTTTACAGCATTTTAAGGATAAATGGGATACAAAGTATCCTACCATAGCTGATATGTGGCAGCGTAATTGGCAGGGAATTATTCCATTTCTAAGCTTTCCCAATGACATCCGAAAGGCCATCTATACTACAAATACTATAGAATCCATCAATCGCCAAATTAGAAAAATCATCAAATCTAAGGGCTCTTTCCCCAATGACGAGGCGGTTTTTAAATTGGTATTTTTAGCCTTGCAAAATGCTGAAAAAAAGTGGACAATGCCCATCAGAGATTGGAAACTGGCCTTAAACCAGTTCGCCATCCTCTTTAACTCTCTTTACACACTTTAACTGATAGACTCGTAATAATAGATATTCTATAGGTTTTGCAATTAAACCTATTAACTACTATATTACCAAATTTTTTCTAATAAATCTTAATATATCACTCCTTAGCGAAATATAAAACTCTTCGCATTCTTGCTTAGTTCCATCAAAATATATATTGTTAGGAAATTCACCTAAATAAGCATGATCCATGAAGCTGATATGTTTTGATCCTTTATAATGTTTATATTCGTAGCCTGCTTCTTCTAATAGTTTTGCAGTTCCAGAGCTAACTTGATAATCCTTTCTTTCCTCTGATAAACAAAACAAAATTGGATATTTTTTAGGATATGGGAATTGTAACTCACCATCTATAAAAACTATACATTCTTTAACATTCTCAAAATTATCATGAAGTAATAGTGTATTTATACTTTTACGAAATATTCCTGATGTCCGGTTTGCAAGCATAAGTAAAGCATTTCCTCCCATTGAATGGCCAATTAAAGCTGTTTTATCAGAATCAATTTTACCATAGAATTCGTTCGCATTATTGGTTTTAATCCACTCAAACACATATAATATATCATCAATAATACTGCTATGTTTAGAACAGCTTCTACTTTCCCAGAATTTTGGAGGGTTTGAATCTGTATGGAGCTGATGCTGAATGCAAACTACAATAAATCCATTAGAAGCAATTTCCTCATTTATAGTGGCATAATCTGTCATTATGGCATTATTACCATGGCTAAAAAAAACTAATGGAAATTTTCCCTGAGCTATGTTAGAGGTGGAATCTAGTTTAGCAAAAACCATATTTTTTAATAATGTAAATTCTTTTGATCCTCTTGTTTCATATACTTTTTCATATGGGGCATTATTATTTTGATGACTTGGAAAATATACTTGCAGAGGAATTAGCTTGTTATTTCTGTACTCATCATAAAGGTCATACTTAGATAAACCTATACTAAATTTTCCAGTAGGAGCTATGATTATTTTATTTGCCATAATTATTACCTACTTACCACATCCACCTCAAGAAAGCCTTAAGCAATTGTAAAACAATTACCAGTAACATATCTTGATACTTTATTTGAAGATAAGTATAATATAGTAATTTGGATTTGCAACAAAACCAAGTAGTATTAACAGTTCCATTTCTATTTAGCTTCTAGAGTATAGATTAGTCCAGGTATAATATTGATTCTAATATTATATGATGAAAATTCTCTAACTAATACCTTAATTAACTTAAATTACCATACTCCTAAAATATTAGTAGAAATTATGGTATAAAAATATCAATAATTCCAGCTATTTTAGCATTGTTTTATAGTATCGATTTTTCCATTATGTGATTCAAATAACTCAAACGCCTCTCTAAATTCAAGATTTTTTACTTTACTTTACCTTTTTGACTTTTTTTATTTTTCTACTGTTGCATTAGATTCTAAAATTTAGGTCAAATATTTTATTAATAATATTGAAAATAATATTATCTAAACTAGTTGGCAATTAATAATTTGTCACTTTATTATCCATAAAAGTTAATAAAATTATGAGCAATTATGAAAAAATATGAATATAAGCACGTATATGGTCTTAGTGATAACCCACTTGATATTACTTTCGATTATATTATAGCTATAGGAGAGGGTGTAAATAAAGGGATTAAGAGTGCTTTAACTGGTTTACATCATCCAATAGATAACATACTGATTCCTACAGCAGAACTACTTTCGGACGTATATTTGGAAATCTCTAATAAAACAGAACTTAATCCTACTGTAGCAATAACATATGGATTGCTACCTGGTAAATATTTTCTAAATAATGATCCATTGTTAGAACATCAATCAAGAGCTAGAAATCATTATAGAATTGAAGGTGTAAAAGAACTATGGGAAGATTTTGCAAGTGCCAATAATCCCAAGAAAGTGGAGATGGCGGTTAGTGGACTTACAGACTGGATGGTAAATGGCGCAGCTATTGGCGGTGTGGTCAAAGCTGGAAAAATGGCTAAAAGTTTATCTAAGATAGGCACTACAAATGCTACCTTATATCAAAGTAGATTTAGAAAAGATTTTATTTCTTTTCCTGAGTTCGAATATTTGAATCTAAAAGCAGTAAAAGAATCAGGATATACTGGTAATTTACTATATGCAGTTACAGAAGATTATGAATTTTTGCTAGCAAATGAAGCTTTAAAAAAGCCTTATCAGTTTATACGAAAAGGTAGTGAAGATATAAGCCAATATATGGTGTTAAAGCATGATATACTAGCTAAATTTAAAAAGGTTTTTGCAGCAGGAGAACTCACATTTGAAAAGGGCATTATAACTGCATTTAATAATGATTCGGGTCATTTTTTACCTTTCAAATCCAAAATAGGTAAAATTGTACGTAAAGTGGTTGCTAAGAATGGTGGCGAAGAGATTTTTTATGCCACTGCAAGTATACTGAAAAAGGATAGAGCTATTATATTCAAGCCATCTTCTCAGATATTAAAGTCCCTGCCATATGGTGGGAGTTTAATGGCAGGAAGGGAGAGTAGTTCAAGTTTTTTCGAATATCCAGATTATGATTGCTCAGAAAGTAATATAACTGAGAAAGAATTATGGTATCACATGGGTTATACATCGATGCTAGATGGTGAGACTTTTGATGCAGTCTATGATCCTAATAGCCCGAATCAGCCAAAGTATATTGAAGTAAGTATGCTAGATCAGATTAATGATATGCATAATATAAAATTTACTAAATCTTATCAGTCTCATGATCATAACGCAAGTTCTCGTGAAGGAAAGTTTCAGGCAATCAATGCTGAAGATGATAACTATGCATGTCTTAAGGAATATTATGAACAAATAGAACGAAAAGTTACAATAGAAGGTTTTGATGATGCGCGTGAGCTGCATAATCACATGATGCTAAAAGAATTATTAGAGCGACGTGAACAAAAACTGCAGAAAGAAAAAGAAGTTAAAGAAAACATAGAACATACAATAGCTGAGCAATCTATAGATATTGAGCCTCATTTATTAGACAGATTTGCAAAACAGGTAAAGCCTAACCAAGATAACATTTCATCCAAAAAACCCTCAACATTTGCTACATACAAAGCAATCAAAAAAATTCAATCAGAATTTCCAGATTTAACAAAGCTTAAGACTGCTCAGGTTAAAGAAATTAAGAGTACTTTTAAAAAGGAATTAGGCAAAAGTGTTAGCGATGAAGCAGTAATTGATAACCTTAAAAATGGCTATTTTGGTTATGTAAACAGGCAAGTTAAAGAGATGATGGGTTATCAGCCAGTACGTAATGACCAAACCAACCAGGATATTAGGCAAATTCAAGACGTTTTACAAAAAATGCGTGAAGAGCAGATATATGCGCAAAAAATTCAGGATATCAGTAATTTCGGCAGTTATAGTGCGGCACTCGCATCGATGTTTGGCAAAGATAAGCTTGCTGGCAAAATTATGTCACATACTAATAATGCGCTTATGATTGGAACAAATCTAAACCGTATTGCACCTAATATGCTTGCAAATATGGGAGAACTAGGCGCTGGGCTTGGGGCAGCAGGTGGCATGATATCTCAAACAATATCCGCATTTGTACCATATTTAGGTGTGGCTGTGGGTATTGCGTCTATGCTTGGACTTGGAAGACGTAAAAGCAAAGAGAACGGCATGCAAAAGTTTATGGAAGCAATAATTCAGCAGTTCCACCACATAGTACATGCAGATGGAGAGCGTACAAGGCATGCTATATTTGAGCTTGGTCACAAAATGCAGCTATGGAATATGGCTCTTATGGAAGCTTCACACAAAAACTATATAGCAACTTTAGAAAACAAAAGGGATATTGCACTATTCAGGCAGGAAGCTTCTGAATTATTTAGCCAAATCTCGGATAACTTGATCAAAGTTCAGGAAAATATTCAAAATAACGCTGATAAATCACTTGAGCAGTTTAATCAATTATTAAATGCAATTTTAGAGACTGACTTACATGCAAGTCTTAAGAAGGAACTTGAAACAATTATTGGTCGTTTGAAAGAAGCCAGAAATAGCAATGGGCAAAGTGAGGCAGATTTTAATGCTGATATCACAACACTAAAAAGACTTGGCACAACTTATGCCACAAGTAGCCCTCATACTGGAGGCAATGTAAATTTAAATCCTAATGCAATGCATGCGGCTTTAACTCAGGCAAAAGACAGCTCCTACATCGTGAACTTACTTAAGAATTTACTCAAAGTAAATACGCCTGACTTACCTAATCCAAGATACATAACTGAAGTTATTAAGGTTGCATGTTATACGCTTAAACTGCAAATGAATTCTAGCCAGGCAGACCCACAAGATATTAAAAACAATGTAGAAAGCTTAAGGCAGATTGCAAAAAATGCCAGAAGTATCATCGAGTTTGAAGATAGAATCAAGAACCCTGATATTATTAAAAATCAGCTAGAAAATTATAAAGCTAACTTGCTGAAATTTAAGGAATTTGTGGAAGCAAAAATAAAGCAAGAAGATGCAAGACTTACTACAGAGAGGCAACGTGATCTTCAAAAAATGTTCGATGAATCTGCAAAGACCTTGAGTATGGAATCATACCCTAAATATGATGAAATATTAAAAGAAGTTGGCACATTTGAACAAAATGTAAGACAGGATTTTGCAAATTTATATAACTCGTATGATAAAGGATTATAATAATGTTACTGAAATCTCATAAACCAGAATATTATGTTATAAAGACTTGGGATTTTGATTCTTATATGACATATTTAACTCAACTTGAGCCTAATAACCATAATAAACCTAATAGTTTATCAATACATTTAACTTATAATCAAACATATAATACGCCAGAAACTGTTTCCATATGTTATGCCAACACATTATCAAATAAACGTTATGAAGATGATTATAATGCTGTAAAACATAAGGTGTTTGGAAATAAAAATAACAGCCAGAATATAGATGGTGATGTTCATAAGTTTAAAACGACTCAAGGTAAAATACTTAAATCATCTGATGTTAATTTATTTGATATTCTAGATTCAAGATCAAATCAAAGTCATCTTGCTTCTGACAGGACAATTACAATAAAATATAAAGATCACAAACTTAAAGTTTTTAAACCCGAGGGATTTGATCAGCTATTTTCATCTAATGTACTACATGTTTTAGAAACTTTAGGTATGGGTAAGTTTGAAAGTATTATAGAATTATCTGAAAGTAACAGCTTTGATTTTAAAACTTACTTTATAATTGGTAATGAAAAGCATTTAGTTGATCATAAACATGGCAATATTTATTTACCTGATTATCAAAATCCTGAGCATGTTATGATACTTGCTTGGTATGGTGGGTGGCATATAACAAAAGATGCAAAAATTATGAAATATACAAGACAATCTAAAATTAGACATACTACGAATTATACTGATATCAAATATGAAATAAAATACCCTAAAAATACCCCAAATGAAGGTATTAGAAGTATTATTGAAAATAATAAAACTAAAGAAGTTACCTTACCTGTATCAATTAATCTTATTCGTGAAAATATGAACTTAGCACGTCAGGCTAGATATATGGCATTAAGATCAAATTTCCATTATCAAACGCGCTCTGAATATCAAGGAATGCTACAAATCGCTTCTGTTAACTACCATGTGATTAGCAATATGCTTTCACTAATATATGGTGATGGTTTTATTAAAAATGATAAGTGCCAAGAGTTTTTAACTCTTGATAACCAACTTGAGGATAAAGTTGCAAATTATAAAGGTGAAGATGGTTATTTACCTTATGTAATCGATAATATGATAAAAAGTATAGATCAGCTTCAATGTACACTTCCAAAGTTGGAGAGTATAAATCAACCAACTTATGAGCTAAGAAATGGGCTTCTAGATGAATTTGAAAGCTTAATTGATTTATATGAAAATAGGATGATTTTAGAGGTTCCTACAATACCAAAAATTGAGGAGATTAAGGCTGATAACGATCTAGTTGAAAGTCTCATGGAAGAAAATAAAAATTTAAATAATAAAGTAGATGCTATGTCTGGTCAAATGAATGAGATGGCTAGTCAAATGAGTGAAATGGCAAAAATGATGGCACAAATGCAGCAGTTACTTATGAGTCAGCAAAATGCTCAAAACCAAACCTCATTTAGAGAAGTTTCGGAGCAAAAAGACCCAAATAGTCAATATCGAAGTTAACTTATAAGTAGGGTTCATGTAAATAATGAACCCTAAGCCATTCATGAATTAACTATTATAAACTTTATACGATTCTTTCTTGAACTACTCCTTCTTTGTTTTGCGAGGGTGATTCTGTAACTCTTTGCCTATAAGGTGAATTAGCTTTATTTTTTATTATTTCATCGCAATACGTGAGGGCTTCCGAAGCATCTATATTTAAATAAGAAAATATATAAGTTTGTAATTCGGGTAGTAAGTTGGTTATGAGATTATCATCTGGAACGCTGCCAGAGAAAGTAATAACAAAATTTGCGAATGTTTCCATGGTTTTTCTAAAATGTTCAAATCTTACAATATTGGAACCTTTTGAGGTATTTAACTTTGCAGTTTGCACTAAACCAATTATAATTTTTGTAATTTCTTCAAAATGCAATTTATTTTCTAACATACTAACTATCAAAGGGGATGTATCGATACAGTACTTATCAAAGATTTCACCATAAAAAGCTGTGATGTTGTCCTTTTCTATCGAATTTTGTTCGTATATAATATTTAATATACTATATTGTTTAGCATACCTTCTAGAATTAAGCTGGGTTTGATTGAATTCAATTAATTTAGTATGCAAGTCTTCTGATGTTATATCCCAAAGGAATTTAGCAACGTTTTGGGAACCCCTATAAGTTGCTACATGTAAAGGTGATTGACCTTTATTATTTAAAATATTGGGATTAGCTCCTTTAGAAATTAGATACTGCACCACCTCAAAATGCCCATGACTGGCGGCGTTATGTAATGGGGTTTCTTCCAAATGGTTTAATTCATCTAATTTTGCCCCATTATCCACAAGAAGAGTAATAATATCCAATCGACCATCTAAACAAGCCCAGTGTAAAGGTGTTCTATTAACGTGATCTTTAGCATTCACATTAGATCCTTTATCAATAAGTAATTGTGCTACAGATAATAAGCATCCTTTTATTTTCACAGTCTTATGCAAAGGTGTTTCTTGATCTTCATTCTCTGCATTTATATATGAACCATTTTCTAAAAGGAATTGTACAATTCCCAAATGTCCTTTTCCAGCAGCTAAATGAAGAGGAGTATTTTTTGTACCTTTATCATTAGTAAGGCTTGCACCGAGTGAAAATAAAAATTTCATAACTTCAAAATGCCCTTGCATTGCAGCAACGCGTAAAAGTAATGATTTATCATTTTTTGGAATCTTTGAGTCTGATTTTTCAATCAAGAATTTAACTATTTCCAAATATCCATGTAATGCAGCATGGTATAAAGGAGTTTCATTATCTTTATTTTCAGCATTTACATACAAGCCTTGACTATATAAGAACTTCACCATTTCTAAGTGTCCATTCATCGCAGCATAGTGTAAAGGAGAATCAATAGGGATAATACCATTAACATAACATTTAGGATCTTTTTTAAAAAGAAATTTTGCTATTGTTATATGACCTAAAGCAGCGGCTAAATCAAAGGGAGTCATTAGATGATAATTTAGAACTCTAATGTTTACATCCTGGGTTAATATAAACTCCACGGCTTCTTTATAGCCTTTATAAATTGCTAAATGTAGAAAAGTATTGTTTTGTTTAGATGTTATTTTTAATTGTTCTAAATTTAAGCCTTTAATAGCGTTTTCAAGATTAGGATAGTCCTGATTCCATAAATTCATGTTATTTAGAATATTTATAGCTTCTTGATTCCTATTCGCACCAATATCATCTTGTTTCATTTTCATTACCATTAATTAAATTTAAGATATTATATTAACTATTTGTTAATTTGTCAATATCCCTAAATTCTAGAATCTAATGCAACAGCTGATATGTAAAAAAGGTAAGGAAGTGGTGTTGAGTAAAAGAAGG